>JAFTAX010000032.1 GCA_017458445.1 Ruminococcus sp.
ACCTGACTCAAGCTTTGTGCGAACACTGTTTGTAAGCCCCATGTTATCGAGGTTTTCATATATACTCTCAAGCGAGCCTTGCTTTTGAATAAGGCTGAGAGCCGTTTTCTCACCGATGCCCTTAACGCCTGAAATGTTGTCCGAGCTGTCGCCCATAAGAGCCTTTACATCTATCATCTGACGAGGTTCAACGCCATACTCTTCACGAATTCGTTCAGGAGTATAAACCTTTGTTTCCTTTGTACCAGCAAGACGGACAGTAACTTTATCATCAACAAGCTGAAAGCTGTCACGGTCACCTGTAAGGATATAGCACTCGTTGTCTGATTCTGCAAAAATGCGTGAGAGCGTGCCGAGAATATCATCAGCTTCATAGCCTTCACATTCAAGTATCTTTATGCCAAGGTCAGTGAGCAGTTCCTTTATAAGAGGCATCTGCTGGGCAAGCTCTTCAGGCATACCCTTTCGGTTTGCTTTGTAAGTTGCATTAGCCTTGTGCCTGAAAGTCGGAGCTCTCAGGTCAAAAGCCACAGCAACGCAGTCAGGCTTCACAGCGTCAATCTCCTTGAGATATATGTTCATAAAGCCAGTTATAGCGTTTGTATATTCACCTTTTGATGAGGACAGCACTCTTATGCCGTAAAAAGCACGGTTCATTATGCTGTTGCCGTCAATAGCAAGTAGTTTCATTTTTACACCTCGTTGTAGTATTTGTCTTTATCCCATTTCAGCGGATTTTCATAAATATATTTTGAAACAAGTTCATATTCATTTTCATTTCGTATTATACGGTCATGAAACCTAAAATGCCAGATTTTACGTCCAGGCGTGTTATGCAACGCATTGACACGCTTTGTTGAAATTGATTTAAATGAACCAATAATGTCGCCCAGTGTTAACGCTCTTGTATTTATCTGCGATACTTTACCCGTAAGGCAAGGGCTCTGCCCTTGCCGAGAAGAGTTGTCGTTTTGTGCTTTCCAAGAATTCAGCTTATTCTTAATCCAAACAACTATATGAATATGATTTGGCATTACAACATAATCTGTTATACTAACGCCGTTAAATCTGTTTTCAATATCCAGTATCTCTTGCTGTACTATAACACCTATTTCAGATAACTGCATTGTTGTTTTTAAATCACAATTTGAATAGTCATTCTCGTTGATGCGGCAAGGGTAGAACCCTTGCCTTACGGAGCTATTCTTAGCGAAAATGTGTTGTCGTTTATATGATAAGATTGTTACAAAATACAGTCCGTTTTGAGAATAATCATAGCCCTTAAATCGTATGGGCTTTCTTTTTGGTAATTCCATTGTTTATCCTTCCGACAATTTATCCAGCGATAGCGTTGCAACGCCGTTTAGATTTTGCCCTGCACGTTTTCCCGCAAGAAAGTCATAATACGCCTGACAGCCAATCATAGCAGCATTGTCACCGCAGTATCTGAGTTCGGGCATATAAAGCTTATAGCCACGCTCATGACACGCTTTCTCAAAGACTGAGCGAACGCCACTGTTTGCAGATACACCGCCTGCAACGCCGATGGTAGTGTAACCAAATCTTTCTGCTGCCTTCATTGTCTTTTCGAGGAGTATATCGCAGATAGTTTTCTGAAAAGATGCCGCCATGTCCTCAGCGTTTACCTGTTCACCCTTCTGATTTGCATTGTGAACGGTATTTATAACAGCGGTCTTGAGTCCCGAAAAGCTAAAATCATATTCTGAACCTTGCACCTTTGGCTTTGGAAGCTTGTATGTATCAGGATTGCCAAGCGATGACGCCTTGTCAATGTATTTTCCACCAGGATATTCATACCCAAGCGTTCTTGCAACCTTGTCAAAGCACTCTCCTGCAGCGTCATCTCTTGTTCTGCCGATAACGTGATATTTTGTGTAGTCCTTAACCTCAACAATGTGGCTGTGACCGCCTGATACCACAAGGCAGAGATATGGTGGCTTAAGCTCAGGGTGCGATATGTAATTTGCGGCAATGTGGCCTGCAATGTGATGTACCGCAATAAGTGGCTTTCCCGTTGACATAGCAAGACCCTTGGCATAGCTTATTCCAACAAGCAAAGCACCGATAAGCCCAGGGGCATAAGTCACAGCAACAGCATCAATGTCTGACAGCGTGCAACCGCTTTCCAGAAGTGCAGCGTTCACCACAGTTGAGATGTTTTCACAATGACGGCGTGAAGCAATTTCAGGAACAACGCCACCGTAAAGCTTGTGTTCATCAATCTGTGTTGCAACAATGTTTGACAGCACGTTTACGCCGTCCTCAACCACCGCACAGGCAGTTTCATCACAAGAGCTTTCTATTGCAAGAATTTTCATGTTTGTCCTCCAAAATGTATATTAAAAGAATTGTTGTCCATTATCAATTTTATATATCCGCTTCATTTCGTCCGAGTATCCGCCGTCTTTGCCTTGTGTAAAAAGCGTAGGCTCAACCTGTAAAAACGGATTGCCACCTTTTCTGCCTTCAACAAGCACAAGCCATGGTGCAGTAGTCGGCTCTTTTGCAACAAAACGCACACGCTTAGGCTCAAGGCGTGCTGCTCTCATAGCAACGAGTATGTCACAAAGCCGTTGCGGACGATTGCAGATACAAAGCCGTCCGCCAAAACGCAGATTCTTTGCAGCAGCTATGCAAACATCATCAATGTTGCACATCATCTCATGCCTTGCAATTGACACAGCATCGCTGTCATTTTTAGCACCAGTGTTGTCAATTTTGTATGGCGGATTGCAGGTGATAAGATCAAGCTCCTGCTCGCTTTTCCAGTCCTTCAAGTCGCACAAAACAGGCTGAATAGTGTCTATCCCTGAGCGTTCAAGCGATATTTTAAGCTGCTCATGTGCCTTTTTTTGAATCTCCAGAGCATAGATAAAATCAGGCTTGAAATCCCTGTGCATCAGCAACGCCACAATGCCACTGCCTGTGCAAAAATCGCACACCTTGTCCTTGTGTCGAGGTTTGGCAAAGTCCGCAAGCAAGAAAGCGTCTGTGCCAAAGCGATGTTCAGTTGAAATGCAAATCTCTATATTATCACCCAGTTTTTCAAAGGTGAAATCATCAAAAGTCACGTTATCCATTTTTCATATCCTTTGTCATAAGCAATGCGTTTTCAACAGGGTTTTGATAGTAAGCCTTACGCTCACCAACCTTGCAAAAACCATGCTTTTTGTAAAGCTTTTGTGCAGGAGTGTTGCTTGCCCTGACTTCAAGCAGACAGCACTCAGCGTTTGCATACTCAGCAAAAACAGCATCAAGAAGCCTGTCTGCAACACCTTGCTTTCTGTAATCAGGCATGACCGCAATATTGTTTATTGTCAGCTCACCGACAACAAGCGTTACGTTCACAAAGCCGACAATTGTATCATCTGCCACTCCAACAAAAATATCAGCGTTCGGATTATCAATTTGCTCTGAAAAGCTCTGTTTGCTCCAAGGACTTGAAAAACAAGCACTCTCAATCGCAAAAATATCATCACAATCGCCAATTTTTGCACGGCGTATACTAATCTCACAGCTAAGCATTTTCTTTGTCCTCTAAAAGCATGGTGTAAAGCTCGCCTTTTGAAAAACCTGTTGATTTTGCAATTTCTTTGCAAGCGTCAGCACCACGCATGCCCTTTGACACCAAATCCTTGACCTGTAAAAACGCCTGCTCAATAGTTTCCGCTTCAAGCAAATCCTCAGCCTTAGCACCCTCGATAACCAGTACGAATTCACCTTTTGGACTATGCTCTGTGTAATAATCCACAGCTTCGCTCAAAGTCGTGCGGAAAACTTCCTCGTGGATTTTTGTAAGCTCACGGCAAAGAGAAATCTTCCTGTCGCCGAAGTATTCAAGCATATCCTTAAGCGTGTAGATAAGCTTGTGCGGAGCTTCATAGAATATCATTGTGGAAGTGCAGTCTTTCACCTGTGCAAGATGAGAGAACCGCTGTTTTTTTGTAACAGACAAAAAGCCCTCGAAAGTAAAACGAGATGTGTCAAGACCGCTGACCGCTAATGCAGACACCACTGCAGACGGTCCAGGAACAACGTTGACTTCAATGCCGTTTTGATAGCAAAGCTTTACCAAATCCTCGCCAGGATCAGAAATGCAAGGCATTCCGGCATCAGTCACAATAGCACAACTCTCGCCTGAGAGAATCCTGTCAACAACCTGCCTGCCGGCAGCTTTTGCATTATGCTCATGATAGCTGACAAGTGGCTTTTTAATGTCAAAATGGTTTAAAAGCTTAGCGGTAACTCTTGTGTCCTCAGCACAAATAAAGTCCGCTTGCTTTAGCGTTTCAACTGCACGATAGGTCATGTCACCCAGATTTCCGATAGGTGTCCCGACCAGATAAAGCTTTCCCATGCTGTGAACCGTCCTTTCACTGTCTTGATAAAATCTCTTTCGCCATTTTCTCTAAATCAGAGTATTGATTTATTAGTCCGCAATCAGCACGCATCTTTGCCGAGCCTGGCAGACCTTTTATGTACCACGCAACATTCTTTCGCATCTCTTTCATGCCCTGTCGTTCGCCTTTGTATCGGCATAGCATCTGTCCGTGCCTGAGCATGATGTCCATTTTTACCTGAAGCGTTATTTCAGCAGGCTGTTCACCAGTTTCAAGAAACTGCCTTATGTCACGGAAAATCCAGGGCTTGCCATAAGAGCCACGACCAACCATAACCAAATCGCAGCCTGTCTTTTGGTACATATCCCTGCAGTCCTGCGGAGTCTTAACATCACCGTTGCCAAAAACGGGAATCGATACCGCCTCTTTTACCTCTTTTATAATCTCCCAATCAGCACATCCCGAGTACATCTGGTTTCGTGTCCTCCCATGTACAGCAACAGCCGATATGCCAGCCTGTTCGAGAAGCTTTGCAAACTCAACAGCGTTAATGCTGTCATTGTCCCAGCCTGCACGAATCTTTGCAGTAACAGGGCAGTCGGCGTTTCTGACCGTTTCTTTTGCAATCTCAAAAGCAAGCTTTGGCGTTTTCATAAGTGCCGAGCCACTGCCGTTGCCAACGATTTTTGGCACAGGGCAACCCATGTTTATGTCAATAATATCAGGTTTGTACTGATTTAAGAGATATGCCGCCTTGCCCATATAAACAGCTTCTTCGCCGAAAATCTGCAAAGCCATCGGACGTTCCTGCGGCTCAATCTCACAAAGCCTTGCGGTTTTCTTGTCACCAAAGCAAAGGCCTTTTGAGGAAATCATCTCGCTCACAAGATAGCTTGCACCGAATTCTTTGCAAAGCAGCCGATAGCTCTTGTCGGCAACTGAAGCCATTGGTGCAAGAGTCGCTGTCTTTTCTATTTCAATTTTGCCGATTTTTATTCTTTCCATAAGCTATCCTTTGCGTATGATTTTCACATAAATACGATATATACTAATAGTATAACATATTTAATAGCAAAAATAAAGCCTTTTTAGCTATAAACGAAAGCCATGCAATAAGGGTGGAGTATGCAAAATTTGTGGTAATGTTGCACAAGTAATGTTAGATAAATTTGTGAAGTATTTTCCAAAATTTTTGTATACAAAACACAAAAAGTGTGTTATAATATATAACGTAGTCAAAAAGTGCAATTACAGATTTTGAAAGGAGGGGCTGTTTTATGAGGTCAATTATTACAATTAGTCGTGAGTTTGGAAGCGGCGGACGAGAAATCGGAAGAACGCTTGCTGAACAATTGGGTATCCCGTTTTATGATAAGGAGCTTCTTGAAAGAGCCTCCAAAGATAGCGGAATCTGTAAGGACCTTTTTGTAAGCCACGATGAGAGCTATACAAACAGCTTGCTCTATTCGCTGGTTATGGGTGCATATCCTGTTTCAGATGACGGCAGGATAAACCCAGAGATGCCGCTTAATCACAGAATTTTCCTTGCACAGTTTGAAACTATCAAAAAGATAGCAGAAGACGGTCCGTGCGTAATTGTCGGACGTTGTGCCGATTATGTTTTAAAGGGCAACGAAAATGTGGTCAATTTCTTTGTGATGGGCAATATGTACGAGAAGAAAAAGAGAATCCTCGCAAGATACGACATAGAAAAGAATAAGGTCGAAGATTTTATCAAGAAAACAGATAAACGCAGAGCAAATTATTATAATTATTATACAGATATGAAATGGGGCGAAGCAAAGAACTATGACCTTTGTATCAATTCCTCAAAAACAGGAATACAGGGTGCAGTAGATCTTATGAAAGCCTACATTGACATCAAAGAAGCTTAGAATATACTTAATTTTCTTTTTTCATTATCATCCTTTATTATGAATTAAGCTACCATTATTTTGGTAGCTTATTTCATTTTATAGCGTTTATATATTAACAAAAATACCGATATTACAAGACTGATTTTGTGCAAATGTTATTATAAAGTGTTAATTTTTTGTGTAAAACTAACAGAAAGGTTGACAGTAAGAAAAAATAAGAATATAATGATTAATAGTTGTTTTAATGCTTGTTAAAACAAAAGGAGATTGTTATGGAGTACGATTACATATTTTTTCTTGCAGTCATCTTGTTTTCAACAAAGCTGCTTGGACTTATAACAAAGAAAATAAAACTGCCACAGGTCGTGGGAGCATTATGTGCAGGTTTGATTTTAGGACCTGCCTGCCTTAATTTTGTGGAAGAAACAGATTTCTTCATCAACCTCTCCGAGCTGGGCGTAATAGTGCTTATGTTCACAGCAGGACTGGAAGCCGATGTCAAAGAGCTGAAGAATTCAGGCAAAGCGTCATTTATCATAGCGTTGCTTGGTGTATTGGTTCCTCTTGCTGGTGGCTTCTTGCTTGCGTGGGGATTCCATATAGGAAACGGCGAAGGGCTTCCAACGCCTGAATTCCTGAGATATACATTCATAGGAATCATACTTACCGCAACGTCAGTGTCAATCACGGTCGAAACATTGAAGGAGCTTGGCAAGCTCAATACACGAGCAGGAAATGCAATTCTTGGAGCAGCGATAATTGACGATATCCTCGGTATCATTGCTCTTACAATAGTAACATCGCTTGCAGGCTCAGGTATAAATATCGGCATAGTGTTGCTCAAGATTCTCGGCTTCTTTATTTTTGCTGGAGTATCAGTAGTGCTTTATCATCTGTTCTTTGTAAAATGGAGAAACCGTGATAAGCGAAATCTACGCCGACACGCAATTTTGTCATTTGTGTTCTGCCTGCTGATGTCATATTCAGCCGAGAAGTTCTTTGGCGTGGCAGATATAACAGGAGCGTTTGTAGCAGGCCTTGCAATATCAAACAGTATTGGCGTAAAGTATGTTTCAAACAGATTTGAAACTCTTTCGTATATGCTTTTGTCACCGGTGTTCTTTGCAAGCGTAGGACTTAAAATGCAAAAGGTCAGCCTTTCTCGTTCGATGATAGTGTTCTCGTTGCTGCTGTTGCTGATTGCTATACTTGCAAAGGTTATCGGTTGCGGTGCTGGTGCAAGAATATGTGGATATACAAACAAAGAGTCGCTACAGATTGCAACAGGAATGATCTCGAGAGGCGAGGTCGCACTTATCGTTGCAACAAAGGGACAAACAGCAGGGCTTATGGACGACGAGGTGTTCGCACCAATAATTATCATGGTTGTCGCAACAACGATTCTCACGCCTGTTTTCCTGAAGTTCGTGTTTAAGCGTTCGACTTTGGGGAAGAATAAAACTAAGGATAAAGCCTTACAACAGCCTGTTCCCGAGCAATAATAAAGATAAAACCGACAGAGCTTATGCTTTGTCGTTTGTTTTTTGTGATACTTTGAAAAAAGGGCAAAAAAAACCGCCGCCACTATTGCAGCAACAGTTTTTGGTGGGAGAGGATGGATTCGAACCATCGAAGCTGAAAGCAACAGATTTACAGTCTGCCCCCTTTGGCCACTCGGGAACTCTCCCAGATATTCAAAAATAAAAATGGAGCTGGTGGACGGACTCGAACCCCCGACCTGCTGATTACAAATCAGCTGCTCTACCAACTGAGCTACACCAGCTTGTTACTCATAAAGGCAACATAGCTATTATACCATAAAACAAAAGGCTTGTCAATAGCTTTTTTGCTTTTATTTACAGCTTAATCATTATACAACGCAATTCGCCAAAAGTCAACACTTTTTTACTTATTTGTATACTTGCACAAAGCAAAAGGCTAAGTTGTGTTGCGTTTTGTAAAAAGAACTGTCATCAAAGCAAAAAACAGCACCACTCAAAAGAGCGGTGCTGAATTATTATCAACTAATGAGTATTAGTGATGTCCACGCTTAACATAAGTAGTGTGGAGATATTTATGTGACTTTTCTTTTCCTGGAGCCTCGAAGAAATCATCATAAAGAAGATCCATAACTGGGCTTTCATGTGATTTTCTCAAGTCCATGCTGCTGTCAGCATCATAAAGAGCCTTAGCTCTGATAGCCTTGAGGTCAACGTAGTTCTTAACGCTGTCGCTCTGGATTGGCTGACCGCCACCATTGATACATCCACCAGGACAAGCCATGATTTCAACCATGTGATAGTTCTTTTCGCCAGCGTTTATCTGCTCGATAATCTTTCTTGCATTTGAAAGACCTGAAGCAACAGCAACATTAACTTCTACACCAGCAACAGTGTAAGTAGCTTCCTTAATGTTCTGAGTACCTCTTACTTCCTTGAATTCGAGTGCCTCAGTTGTGCCGTCAAGCATAAATGCAGCAGTTCTGAGAGCAGCTTCCATAACACCACCTGTAGCACCGAAGATTGCACCGGCACCTGAAGCGATTTCAAATGGATTGTCGAATTTTTCATCAGGAAGAGCAGTAAAGTCAATACCAGCTTCCTTGATCATCTGACCAAGCTCACGAGTTGTAAGAGCAACATCAACATCTTCATAACCGCTTGATTTATGTTCTTCTCTTGTAACCTCAAACTTCTTAGCAGTACATGGGATTACGCTGACAACGAACAAATCCTTAGGGTCGATGTTGTTCTTCTGGCAGTAGTAGCTCTTAAGAACAGCACCAAACATCTGCTGAGGAGATTTACATGTTGAAAGATGTGGAAGGAAATCAGGATAATAATGCTCGCAGAACTTAATCCAACCAGGACAGCATGATGTAAACATTGGCAAAGTCTTGCCGTTTGTGATACGATCAATAAGCTCTGTAGCTTCTTCCATGATAGTAAGGTCAGCAGTTACGTCCATGTTAAATACCTTATCAGGACCAAGTCTGCGGATTGCAGCTACCATTTTGCCTTCAACATTTGTACCAACAGGCATATCAAAGCTCTCACCAAGAGTAGCACGGATTGAAGGAGCAGTAAAGAATACTACCTTCTTGTCAGGATCAGCAATAGCGTCCCAGACTTCCTTAGTGTTGCTCTTTTCTGACAAAGCACCAACAGGGCAGGCAACAATACACTGACCGCAGCCTACGCAAGGTGATTCGTCAAGAGTCTTTTCAAAAGCACAACCAACGTGCTTGTTGAAGCCTCTTTCGATAGGACCGATAACAGATACGCTCTGAAGCTTGCTACAAGCAGCAACGCATCTCATACAGTTGATACATTTGTTGTTATCTCTAACAATGTATGGTGATGTGTCATCAATAGGATAATCGAGCTTACCGTCGCTCATGAATCTGTCTTCATCAACACCATATTCAACAGCAAGCTTCTGAAGCTCACAGTTTGTACTTCTTGGACATGAAAGACATTTCTTTTTATGGTTTGAAAGCATAAGCTCAAGAGTAGTCTTTCTTGAAGTACGAATCTTTGGAGTGTTAGTCAATACTTCCATACCTTCTTCAACAGGGTATACACAAGAAGCAACAAGACCTCTTCCTCCTACAACTTCAACTACACATATACGGCAAGCACCGATGCAGTTGATTTCTTTCAAATAACAAAGTGATGGAATTTCAACGTTAGCAACTTTAGCAGCATCCATAATAGTAGATCCAGCGGGTACTTCAACAGGAATTCCATTTATCTTCAAATGAACCATATTTGTATTTTCCATAAAACACCCTCCTTACTTTCTGACTATAGCGCCGAACTTACAGTTCTGCATACAAACGCCGCACTTGATACATTTTTCCTTATCAATAACGTGTGGTTCTTTAACGTTGCCTGAAATAGCACCAACAGGGCAGTTTCTTGCACAAAGAGTACAACCCTTACACTTATCAGCGATAATCTCATACTGGAGAAGATCCTTACAAACGCCTGATGAGCAGTGCTTGTTTTCAATGTGGTCAACATATTCGTCCTTGAAGTATCTGAGAGTTGAAAGAACAGGGTTTGGAGCTGACTGACCCAAAGCACAAAGTGAAGATGACTTCATGTGGTTTGCCAGAGCTTCAATCTTTTCAAGATCTTCAGGCTCACCGTTACCTGCAGTGATTTTTTCAAGGAACTGGAGAAGACGCTTAGTACCAACTCTACATGGTGTACACTTACCGCAAGACTCATCAACAGTGAAGTTGAGATAGAACTTGGATACGTCAACCATACAGTTGTCCTCGTCCATGATGATAAGTCCGCCTGAACCCATCATTGAACCGAGAGCTGAAAGGCTTTCATAGTCAATAGGAGTGTCAAGGTGTTCAGCAGGAATACATCCGCCTGAAGGACCACCAGTCTGTGCAGCCTTGAACTTCTTACCGTTAGGGATACCGCCACCGATTTCCTCAACGATTTCACGAAGTGTTGTACCCATAGGGATTTCAACAAGACCAACGTTTGTGATCTTACCACCGAGAGCAAATACCTTAGTACCCTTAGATGTTTCAGTACCCATTGATGAATACCATGCAGCACCCTTGCGGATGATTTCCGGAATGTTTGAGTATGTTTCAACGTTGTTGAGAACAGTTGGCTTTCCGAAGAGTCCCTTAACAGCAGGGAATGGTGGACGAGGTCTTGGCTCACCTCTGTTACCTTCAATAGAAGTCATGAGAGCAGTTTCCTCACCGCAAACGAAAGCACCTGAACCCAAACGGATTTCGATGTCAAAGTTAAATCCTGTGCCGAGAATGTTTTCGCCCAAAAGACCATATTCTCTTGCCTGCTTGAGAGCAACGCCAAGACGCTTAACTACAGTTGGGTACTCAGCACGAACATATATGTAACCCTGTGAAGCACCGATTGTATAGCCTGCAATAGCCATAGCTTCGAGAACTGAATGAGGGTCACCTTCGAGGATTGAACGGTCCATGAATGCACCAGGGTCACCTTCGTCAGCGTTACAAGCAACATACTTGATGTCACCCTTAGATGCTTTAGCGAATGACCACTTTCTACCTGTAGGGAAGCCGGCACCGCCTCTTCCTCTGAGGCCTGAGTCGAGAAGTTCCTGGATAACATCATCAGGAGTCATGTCGTTAAGAACCTTTGCAAGTGCCTCATAACCGTGGTTACCAATGTATTCTTCAATGCTGTCAGGATCGATAACACCGCAGTTTCTGAGTGAGATTCTCTTCTGCTTCTTGTAGAAGTTTGTCTCAGAAACAGGAATGATATCGCCATCAGCTGTAACAGTTTCCTTGTAAAGAAGATCCTTTACAACGTTACCGTTTTTGATGTGTTCTTCAACAATTCTTTTAACTCCTTCTGGAGTAGCCTGTGAATAGAAAGCGCCTTCAGGATAAACAATCATGATAGGACCCATAGCACAAAGTCCGAAGCATCCTGTCTTAACAACGAGAACTTCCTTGTCAAGACCCTGCTTAGCAAGTTCGCTTTCAAGAGTTTCAACAACCTTAGCACTTCCTGATGAAGCACAACCAGCAACGCTACAAACAAGAATCTGTTTTCTGTAGCCTGTGTTTTCAGCAAGCTTTGCACCTTCTTCAGCGATAAGCTTTCTGACTTTAATCAAATCAGCCTTTTCTTCTCTGATTTTAGTAAGTTCTGCAACTGTCATTATTTATCGGCACCTCCTTCTCTTTCGACGTAAGAATCTATAATTGCATCTACCTGATCCGGTGTAAGTCTGCCATAAACATCATCATCAACAAGCATAACCGGAGCAAGTCCGCAAGCACCAACGCAACGGCATGAGTCAATAGAGAACATTCCGTCAGGAGTGCATTCACCTGCTTTGATGCCAAGACGCTTTTCAACTGCTTCGAGAACCTTCTCAGAGCCCTTTACATAGCAAGCAGTACCAAGACAAACGCTTATACGGTGCTTACCCTTTGGAGTAAGAGAGAACAGTGAGTAGAATGTTGCTACTCCGTAAACCTCTGAAAGAGAGATTCCCAGACCGTCAGCAATCATAGTCTGGACTTCGATAGGAAGATAGCCATAAATGTCTTGTGCTTCCTGAAGTGTAGGCATAAGTCCGCCTGGCTGATCATGGTGCTTGGCAATAACTTCTTTAAGTTGTCTTTCCTGATCAGCAGTGCCCTGAAAAACATTAAGGGACTTTTCTGTCATAACATAACCTCCTCAAAGTATGTGTTATTACATATTATTTTTTCTTTTTCCGCAATATTCGGTAGTGCCAGTCAAACGCAAACAAAACCTGTTCGGACTATCGTTTTCAGACACTTTTCCGAAAAGCGTATGTAACAAATCTATTATACACCATTTTAAAGCATTTTTCAAGTGCTTTCGACTATCTTTTTTATACAAATATGCTCTCAAATATTGGAAGTTTTCTGTCGCTTTCTCTTAAGTGCAAAAAATGCACCTTTTCCGTAGCAGAAAAAGGTGCATAAAATTCAGGATTTATTTGTTCTCCGAGAGAAACTTTTCGGTGTCGAGCGGATAGTTTTTGAGGTCAGGCAACTCGTCAAGAGTAAGCACTCTTTCACTGTTGTAAACCTTCTTCCACATATCGAGCGTCGTGTACTGATCTGAAAGCTGCATATCCTTGAGTGTGTATTCACCATTCCAAGTGCAGAACCATGCCCAGCGGGCACCGTCATTGAACGCAAGGTCAGGGTCAAACAATGCACCGTTTTCAGAAAGTGCAACTATCATGCTTGTTTCTGTAGGAGTTTTTGTAAATTCATAAGTTTCTTTCTGTGATGAGCTGTCATGTTCGTCTGCATAAATGTCATAACCGAGAATATCAACATATTCATCACCAGGGTAGTATGAAGGATCCTGTCCGTTCCAAACCCAGATAAGATTGTTTATGTGATGATAGTTTGTAAGACGGTCATACATAATCTTCCAGAGTTCCTTGTAAGATTCAGCACCTGAAGCACCCCACCAGAACCAAGGATTTTTCCAGTGCGGATCACCGCCGCCTTCATGCAAAGGTCTCCAGAGAATTGGAACATGATTGTCATCAAGCTGAGCGAGGAATTTTGCAATGGCATCAATATCGCTTATAAGCAGATCATAGCCTTCCTTGTCTTCGCCACGCAAAGCGTCACCAAGACTGAATGTAGTAGCTTCCTGTCTGAAGCCTTCATACCAAGGCTTTCCGTTAGCACCAAGATACTTGTCAGGAGCGTTCCAGTGCCAGCAGATTGTAACAATTCCGCCTTCATTGTTCCACCAGTCCATAGCCTGCAAAGGCACCATAGTACCGCCGTCAGAACCATGAGCAACACGGCTTGGGGAAGCTTCTATAAGGTCAAGACCGAGCATAGCAGGAGTCTTGCCTGTAGCCTTTTTGATTTCGCTGAATTCACGGCAGTCCTTTCCTTCGTTGTTTGAAGAATACTGTCCTGAGATAGTGTACTTACCGTATGAATCCTTAAGGAAATTGTAAAGACGCTTTGTTTCATCAGTAGCGTTTTTGTTTGAAAGCTCTTCCTTAACGTTAAACTGTTCAAGATCAACAGCCTTTGCACAAGCAAGCTTCATTGAGTCAATATAGATACCCTTCATATCATTCTTTGGAGCAAATGTAAACTTGTGTTTACCAGCAGGAAGAAGCACCTTTTCATGTGAATTTGCCTCAAGTGAAGTTGAGTCAATCTTGATTGATACAAGCATAGCACCGTCAAGGAGAATCTGACATTCAGAACCCGACTGGTCAGCACAGCTCATGATTGTCAGATCATAGCTACCCTCAGCAGGCAGGTCAACTTCAAGGTCAACCTTGTCAGCATCATGGAACAAACTTACAAAACCTTTTCCAGTAAAGTCGCCGAGAAATGCCTTTGAGCTGACGGTTGCTTCGCCAGAGAGCTTTCCTTCTTCAACTTCAAATGTCTTGTCATAATCTGCAGGCACCTTGTTTTCAATAACAACATCAGACAAGTCAAAATCACCGAGAGTTTCAACTACCGGCTCAGTTTCGATAGTTTCTCTTTTGATTTTTGATGCCTCAGAAGATGAGTCCTTTTTCTTGTCTGAATCACCACATCCGGCAACAGAAACCAGAATTGCAGCAACAATGCAAAGGGACGCAATTCTTTTCAATAATCCAAACATTTTTCCATAACCTCTTTTCGTAAATATAATAATATTTTTGTTGTTTCGGTAAATTTCAGGGAATAACGTTATGTATTAACCCTTAATCATAGTTTAATATGTGGAATAATCTTTGTCAATAGCTTTTTCAACTTTTACATTGTGTTAATATTTGATAAATATTCAGACATTACTATTGACGTATCAGATAAAAAGTAGTAAAATAACAAAGTAAAATAAAAATAAAGGAAGGAATGTTTTAAAATGTCACAGTTTATCGTTGAAACATCAGCACGTCATGTGCATGTAACAAAAGAAACACTTGAAACACTCTTTGGAAAAGGAGCAACACTCACAAACAAAAAGGACCTTTCACAGCCAGGACAGTTTGCCTGCGAAGAAAGAGTAACAGTAGTTGGTCCGAAGAGAGAGTTGCCTAACGTTTCAATTCTCGGTCCATGCCGTAGTGCAGACCAGGTTGAGCTTTCAGCAACTGATGCACGTTCAATCGGTGTTGTTGCACCAGTAAGAGAGTCAGGCGACATCAAAGGCTCAGCAGGCT
>JAFTAX010000033.1 GCA_017458445.1 Ruminococcus sp.
GCAGACGATGGCAAAGCATTCCTTATCGGAAAATTTGTAGGAATTCCTGATGATATGGTCGAAGGAATTACAGGCCATTTTACACTTGGCGAGTTTACTTATGAGAGAGTAATTCTGACGTAATACTATCTGCCTATAACCGCTTGCGTCAGATATACTACCGCTTGTGCCAAATCCCTTGACAATCCTTTAAATATTGGTGTAAAATTAATAAAAATATGGGCAAACAAAATTAAATTTTGTTTAATTTGATTACAACCATATTAAAAGGAGGCAAATTATATGAAAACAAAAGGTAGGATAATATCATTATTAACAGTGCTGTGTATGGCATTGGGTATGATACCGCTGAGTGCATCTGCTTTTAATCCGCAGATGTATGCAGGACTAATCACACAAGTATCAGCTGGCCCGACATTTGTATATGACGGCAGAAGATTTATACCGCTTGACATTCATATCAGAGCATCTGAAGACTTAGACGACAGCACGGTATATTTCATCGAGGGCGGTGTGTCTGCTTTTATCAGAAGCAAGGGTAGAGTTGCTACTGGCGTAAATGGTCTTGGAAACACATTGATGCGCACAAGAGGTCTTCCTGAGCAGAGTAATCAGTACTACTGGACTTATGAAGGCTATGAAGCAGGCGGAAAAGGCGTTATACGCTATAATGTACCGCTTCTTAACGAAGGCGAAGAACAGGTAATTGAAAAGAGCTTAGCTACTGGACTAAATGAAGTAAACGCACTTACTGTCGGCGACCAGATCACTTTTGAAAATGAAACAGTTCTGGCGATACCAGGCGGTGCTTCAAGTGTTTATTCAAACAGATTTTCAGTCACAATAGAAGAAGAAAGCCAGTATCCAAAGGACTATACACAAAGCGAAGAAGAGGAAACTGATCTTTCGGGAATCTACTATCAGCTAAAGGCAAATGATGACGGCACAAATGATGTAAGAGCTTTGCTTGTGGCTGACCAGGATGATGTATTAAAGGCAACTGCAGCAAGTGCTTATATCAATACACCAACATTGGGTGACTTGGAAGAAATCAATATTACACGTGCTTACAAGAGTGTTAAAGCAAACGGTAAAAAGAGAAATGCAGGACGAGGAAAAGTATTCTTGGTAGGTACATATAAACAGGTGCCTACAGACTGTATTGATGGAATGACTGTAAAATTTAAACTTAAAGTCTCAGCGTCAGAACCTAAGACGTTCACACGAAAAGTTACTATTCCAATCCTTATAAACTAAAAATATATGCTCCCGATTCATTCGGGAGCTTTTTATATTCACAGAATTTTTACAAGATAAATTAATGAGAATATAGAATTTATATCAGTTATTTTGTATAATTATGAAGAATAATGATTAACAAGGAGGCTGAAATATGACAACAGGGAAGCGTCTTGGCTGGGCTGATTGTGCAAAAGGAATTGGAATTATCCTCGTAGTTTTAGGGCATACAATTGTACCGTCTATATATACTTCAAATGTTGTTGCACAGTTTATAAGAGAATTCATATATAATTTTCATATGCAGCTATTTTTCTTTATTTCAGGCTATTTGTTTGAATATGGAATAGATAAATACAGTGATAAGAAACGGTTTATAATCTCAAAAGCACGAAGGCTGCTGCTACCATATGTTTTCTTCTCAGCGTTTGCATATTGTTTAATTGCAATAATACTTAGATTTGAAAAACTTGCTGTAATACTAAAAGACGGTGGATATTATTCGAGAAGCTTTTTCAAAGCAGTCTTTGAAACACTGACGCATCAGGGACATATAGATAAGCACTTGTGGTTTGTTTATACACTATTTTTCATATTTGTTATAAACATATTTTTTGTTAAGGCACTGAAACACCCGGTAACGCTGATTATTCTCTATCTTTTCTGCCTGTCAGCTTATTCATTTAATCATTATGCAATTTTGAGTTCTCTTTTAAAATATATGTTCTATTTTAGCTTAGCAAGATTTTGTGTAACTTCTGAAAAGCCACAAATATATAGAAAGCTTAGTTTTACAGTCTTGACTGTAGCATTTATAATAATTAATGTCGGTGCTACAAGCTGGAAATTATATTTAAAATCTGGCGATAGTTCTATGAAAATTGTTGACTTTAAATCGTTTGTTATATTGATATCATTACGTATTTTAGGGACAATAATTGCTGTTTTGGGAATTGCTGTAGTTTGCCGACTTGCATTAATCATAAAGAGTAAAAGTAAGTCTTCAAAGGTCTTATCAGTCTTAGGAGACCATTCATTTGATATTTATCTTATGCATGTACCATTTCTTGTATCGGGTATAGTAGGCGTTCTTTTGAAATATACGTCATTACCTGTGGTAATCATTTGCTTTATTGCACTTGTTTTAGGACTTCTATTACCGATACTCATAACAAACCTGATTATAAGGCGAGTGCCAATACTTAATACAATAGTTTTAGGCGAAAAGTTCAAAAGAAATAATCGTGATAAATAGCATTATAATTGTAAGATTCTGCTTATATTGACAGATTTTGTTCTTGACAAAATTTTTGTTTTGTGCTTTAATATATTATAGTGCTAAAATTGAAAGGAGCATGAATATGAAGTTTAGAAAAATCATATCAGTTGTTGCTGCATCAGCAATTGCTCTTGGAACACTTGCTTCATGCGGAGTTAAGGACGATACAAGTGCAGTTAACATCAGCAAAAAGAAAGCTAAGAATTATAAGATTGGTGTAGTTCAGATTATGGAACATACATCTCTTAACACAATCAGAGATGCTATCGTTGACAGATTGGGCGAGCTTGGCTATAAGGACGGAAAGAATTGTACAATCGATCTTCAGCAGGCTAACGGCGAATCAACAACAGTACAGCAGATTCTTGACAAGTTCAAGGATGACGGCTCAGATATTATTGTTGCAATCACAACACCTTGTGCACAGCTTGCAGCACCATATTCTGAGGAGATTCCTGTAGTATTCTCAGCAGTTACTGACCCTGTTGGTGCAGAAATTGTTGACTCAATCGAAAAGACAGGTGCAAACATCACTGGTACATCAGATAAGCTTGCAATCAGCAAGATTCTTGACTTTGCACAGGAATTGAAGCCTGAGATCAAAAAGTTTGGTTATCTCTATAACACAGGTGAAGACAACTCAGTTTCATGCCTTAAGGAAGTTAAGGAGTACTGCAAGGATAAGGATATCGAAGTAGTAGAAGCTGCTGCAACAAACACATCAGAGGTTCAGGAAGCTGCACAGAAGCTTGCTGATGAGTGTGACGCAGTATTCTCACCTAACGATAATACAATCGCTGGTGCTATGGGTACAGTTGCAGAAGTTATGAACAAAGCAAAGGTTCCAATGTTCGTTGGTGCTGACTCAATGGTACAGGACGGCGGTCTTGCAACAGTAGGTATCGAGTATACAGATCTTGGTAAGGAAACTGCAAATATGGTAGACCAGATTCTCAGCGGTAAGAAGAAGGCTTCAGAGATTCCTGTTAAGGTATTTGACGAAGACCTCAGCAACTATGTAAATA
>JAFTAX010000034.1 GCA_017458445.1 Ruminococcus sp.
AGGCAAGCTTCGATCAGAACTAAAATACAACGGTGTTGTTATCACTGACGCTTTAGCTATGGGTGCGATATCGAAAAACTACAAGTCGGGCTATGCATCAGTCAAGGCGATTCAGGCTGGTGCGGACATTGTACTTATGCCTAACAATCTTGCAGAATCCTATAATGCTGTACTAAAGTCTGTAAAAGCCAATCAGATCACTGCTAAAGAACTGAATACTCATGTTTTAAGGATACTTAATCTGAAAGAGAACTATGGTCTTTTATAAAAGAAACTATAATACTAAACAAAAACTCCACTCGTAGAAAACGGGTGGAGTCTTTTATTGGTGTATTAATCTTCCGTTTTATTTGACTCATCAAACATACGGCTCATTCGAAGATCGGGAATAACCCATAATGCTGATTTTGCAACAAGTAATATATATGTGAGCCAACGCACAGGAGCTATAAATGCACAAATCAATGCTGCAAGTTCAAGAGCAATAGTAACTGCTTCTTTCTTGCTTTCGTCAACAACTCTTTTGAGTTCAACACAATCATGCGAATTTACTATCATTTTCTGCAAAATAATATAGCTTATCGATTCGAGAAGCATTGTGATCACATATGTAATTGTAGGAATTTCATCAAACCCTGACCTTCCTGCCCAACCTGTTACCAATGGACAAAAAGACATGGTAAACAAATAAAGATGATTTGCCCAGATTATTTTTCCATTCACCTTTTTTGCCACCTGCATTAAGTGGTGATGATTTGCCCAGTGTGTTCCTATTATAAAAAAGCTCACAAGGTACACTAAAAACAGAGGTATCATTTCTTTTAAGTCGCTAAGATGACTACCTTTCGGAAGATCAAACAATAATACTATTATAGTGATTATTATGGCAAACACTCCGTCGCTGAATGCTTCAAGTCGTCCTTTATTCATAGTTATTCCTCCATGTTTTATACTCAAAAAACCTGAAAACGAGATTGTTTCCAGGTTTTTTATTTGCTTATCAGCCAGTTATTTGTTTGCTGAATATCAACATTGCGATATTGAAGAATGCCAGTGTTGAACAGGTGTCAACGATTGTTGTGATAAGCGGTGCTGCCATGATTGCTGGGTCAAGATGTAATCTCTTTGCAAGCATCGGCAACATACAGCCTATAAGCTTTGACATGATAACTGTTGCTACTATCGCAAGACTTACGGTTATTGACAGGTACAACGGATTAGCGTTACCAGAAGTATAGAAATAGGTATAGGTTATATAAATTCTTATACCGTTTACTATCGCAAGAATAACACTTACAATGAGTGAAATCCGAAACTCCTTGAACACTACCTTGAAAAAGTCCTTAAGCTTAATCTCGCCTAACGCCATTCCTCGAATTACCATTGTTGAGGTCTGTGAACCACAGTTTCCGCCTGTGCCTGTAAGCATTGGAATGAATGATACCAAAAGTGGTACTGCTGCAAAAGCAGCTTCGTATTTTGTGATAATAGATCCTGTTATTGTTGCGGAAAGCATAAGCACCAAAAGCCAGAGAATTCTATTCTTTGCGTGCTTGAAAACTGATGTTTTGAAATATGGGTCCTCATTTGGTGCCATAGCAGCCATGAGCGAGAAGTCCTCGGTGTTTTCTTCCTGCATAACGTCCATAGCGTCGTCAAACGTTACAATTCCCACAATACGATTTTCTTGGTCAACTACTGGCAGTGCAAGAAAATCATATTTTGAGAACTGTTTTGCAACAAGCTCTCGGTCCTCATGGGTATCAACTGTAATAACGTTGGTGTCCATGATGTCCTCGATTTTATCGTCATCATCTGCTGTCAGCAGATTAAGCACTGAAAGCACGCCAATCAGCTCACGGTGCTCTGTTACATACAGAGTGTACACCGTTTCTTTCACCATACCAATCTGGCGGATCTTCTGCAACGCTTCGCTGACTGTCATATCCTTATCAAGATATACATACTCTGTTGTCATGATAGATCCTGCACTATCCTTTGGATATTTCAGAATCTGATTAATTTGTTTTCTTGTTTCAGAATCTGCATTCTTTAAGATTCTTGAAACTACATTTGCAGGCATTTCCTCAATGATGTCAACCGTATCGTCAATGAACAAATCGTCAATGACTTCCTGAAGTTCACGGTCGGTGAATGAGTTGATGAGCATTTCCTGCATATCACTGTCCATGTATGCAAAAACATCGGCAGCGACATCTTTTGGCAAAAGCCTGAAAAGCAACGGCAAATCCTTTTTGTCCACGTCAGTTTCATCATGGAACTGCTGCAAAAGGTCCGCAATATCTGCTTCGTTCATGTTCTCAAATATGACCTTTATTGCTTTCAGGTTTCTTTGCTCAATTAGTTGTAATACTGTATTGTACATATAATTCCCCCTTATAACAGAACATGACGGTATTGTAGTATACCATGGTATTGTAATATACCATATAGATATACTATGCCCCAAAATGTGTTCTGCGAATCAGATCAATGCCACGTTCAACACAGATTACCCTTATTATTAAAAAGCAGACAATCGCCTGCATAATTCAGGGGTAATCAACTTATGACTGGCGTCGTCCACTTGTACTCACTCCTTGTTTTATAATTTGAGTTCTCGCTCTTTTTATCATACTACTTTTTTGCACTGTTTGTCAAGGATTTTTGCAAATAAAAAGCAGTTTTTACAGAGCTTTTTTGATTAAAACAATAAAGGAGGTTCCATTTAAAATGAATCCTCCTATAAATTCATATAAAAACAGCTTTTACAGCTTATATTTGTCGCCGAAAACGGACAGACTACGTTTTAGAATGCCGTTCATATAGGCTATTGCTGTGCCATAATTTGTAATCGGCACGTTCTGGTCGTTTGCACATTTCATGCGATATCTTACCTCACGCTCATTGAGCATACAGCCGCCACAATGCAAAACAAGACTATACTCTGACAGATCGTCAGGGAATTCCACGCCTGATGAAAACTCAAACTCAAGCTTTTTCCCTGTGTAATTTTTAAGCCAGTTCGGCAACTTCACTGTACCGATGTCCTCGCACTGTCTGTGGTGTGTACAGCCCTCAGAGATAAGAATTTTGTCGCCGTCTTTGAGGTTGCTGATCTTTGCTGCACCGTCAACTGCACTATCAAGCAGACCTTTATATCTTGCCATTAAAATTGAAAATGATGTGAGCGTTATATCATCTGGAACTATTGCTGAAACCTGCTTAAAAGCCTGACTGTCTGTTATAACCATTGCAGGCTTTGTGCCTAATTTTTCGAGCGTTTGTGCAAGCTCGGTATCCCTTGTTACGACCGACACGGCACCTGTGTCAAGCACATCTCTTATGACCTGCTGTTGCGGCAGGATAAGTCTGCCTTTTGGTGCTGATGAGTCAATCGGAACGACAAGCACTACCAGTTCCCCGACATTCAGCAAATCGCCGACTAACTGTTTTGGCTCTGACTGCAATGCTGAGAGCTTTCCGATTTTTTCTTTTAGCTCATGGATATTTGTGCTGTCCTTCGCACTGACATAGATTTCATGCTCATCAAGGCTTTTTTGCTTATCAATGAGGTCAACCTTATTATAGACGATGATGTAAGGAAGTTGTTTTTCCTTAAACAGCCCGACAAGCTTTGTGTCAAACTCTGTCATTCCCTGCTGTGAATCAACGACAAGCACGGCTACGTCTGTTTTGTTAAGCACCTGCTTTGTTTTCTTTATACGCTTCTCGCCTAAATCACCCTCATCATCAAAGCCTGGTGTATCAATTATCATAACAGGCCCTAACGGCAAAAGCTCCATAGCTTTATATACAGGGTCGGTCGTTGTGCCGAGTACGTCAGACACTACCGCAAGCTCCTGCCCTGTTACTGCGTTTACAACACTGGATTTGCCTGCATTTCTTCTGCCAAAAAAACCAATGTGTAATCTTTCTCCTGATGGCGTTGTATTAAGTCCCATATCAATTCTCCCAATAATGCAATTAATTACAATTCAAGAAACATTTTCAGCAGTGTATGTCCCTCATCAACAAAGACACCTGTTGATTTTGCGGTTTCTTCTGTAAATTCAGGCTGACCTTCGACCTCGTCCTTTTTATGATACATAAGGAAAGGAATCGGGTCGTTTGTATGCGTTCTGAGTGAAAGTGGTGTTGCATGGTCAGGACAAATCAGTACTTTATAGTCATCATATTTTTCCAAAGCTTCAAGCACTGGCCCCAAGATTTTCTGGTCGATAAGCTCAAGCGATTTTTTCTTGTTTTCAATCTCATATCTGTGGCCACACTCGTCAGGTGCTTCAACATGGATATAGACAAAGTCCTGTCCTTTTTCAAACTCATCAATACAAGCTTTTGCCTTGCCGTCAAAGTTTGTGTCAATATATCCTGTTGCACCGTCTACATTTACGACATTCATGCCAGCAAACTTGCCAATTCCTTTTAGCAGGTCAACGGCTGATATAATTGAGCCTTTGAGTCCATACTTTTCAGCAAACGGCATAAGATTTTTTCTTACACCCTCGCCCCAGAACCACATCGAATTTGCAGGACGCTTTCCTCTTTCGATTCGAGCCTTATTAACAGGGTGGTCCTTTAGCAAATCATAGCTTTTTACCATCATGTCATAAAGCTTCTTTGCGTTCTCTGCCTTTGGAACATAATCCTTTATCGGCTTGCCTGTAATGTCATGCGGTGGTGTGAGTGTGCCGACATCAAGTGTGCCGTTGTTCCATATAAGACAATGTCTGTAGCTTACTCCTGAATAGAGCTGGAACTCATCATTATTGAAATGCTCTGCAAGATAGTCGATAAGCACCTTTGCTTCCTCAGTTGAAATATCATCTGCACAATAGTCAAGAATTGTCTTGTCGTCATAGTTTTCTTCGTCAGACAGTGTTACAAGATTGCATCTGAACGACACATCGGTAGGCTTCATGTCAATACCTATAGAACCTGCCTCCAGTGGAGATCTGCCCGAATAATATATTGCAGGGTCATAGCCAAGAATTGACAGGTTAGCAACGTCAGAACCAGGCTTTAAGCCATCTGCAACGCTTTTTACAAGCCCGAGTCTTGACACCTTTGCAAGCTTGTCCATGTTTGGTGTGTTTGATGCACCCATTGGTGTTTTGTTATCAAGCTCTGGTACAGGATAGTCAGCCATTCCGTCACAGAGCAGTACTAATGCTTTTGTCATAGTCAATCTTCCTTTATTATATATAATCTGACTTCTCACAGTCACTTTAATAATTTTAGCACACTTCACTCAAAATTGCAAGTATATAGCGCTAAAATCTGTCCGCCAGTGAAATACAAGCGTATTTCATAAAGATACACTGTTTTTTTGAGAAAAATTCGTGTTTTTGTACATTGACTATTAATATAAAAGCATTTATAATAAGTAGGTACTGTTTAATTAAATAATATATGTTAGGAGAATGTGTGTTTTGACTAAGGTAGTAAAATTCGGCGGAAGCTCTCTTGCGAGTGCCGAACAGTTTAAAAAGGTTAAAGATATTATCCGTGCAGACGATGCAAGAAGATTTGTTGTTCCGTCTGCTCCGGGAAAAAGATTTTCAGACGATATTAAAGTTACTGATATGCTTTACGGCTGTTATGAAATTGCCGCAAAGGGTAAGGACTTTGAAAAGGAATTTACTGCAATCAAGGAAAGATACTATGGTATCATAAACGAGTTGTCTCTGGATCTTTCACTTGAAGCTGAATTTGATGTAATCAGGTCTTGCTTTATCGGTAAGGCTGGTCGTGACTATGCGGCTTCAAGAGGTGAATACCTAAACGGTATTATCCTTGCAAATTATCTCGGCTATGATTTTATTGATGCGGCTGATGTTATTTTCTTTGATGACTACGGCTCTTTTGATTCAAAAAAGACTAATGATATTCTATCAGCAAAGCTTGCTGGTATGAAAAATGCTGTAATTCCAGGCTTTTACGGCTCGATGCCTAATGACACAATCAAGACTTTTTCAAGAGGTGGTTCTGACATAACAGGTTCTATTGTTGCTGCTGCCTGCAGTGCTGACCTTTATGAAAACTGGACTGATGTTTCGGGATTCCTTATTGCTGACCCGAGAATCGTGCCAAACCCTATGCCTATCACGACTATCACATACAAGGAGCTTCGTGAGCTTTCATACATGGGTGCGACAGTTTTGCACGAGGCGGCAATTTTCCCTGTAAGAAAAGCTGGTATTCCAATCAACATCAAAAACACTAACGCACCTGAGGACAGTGGAACGATGATTGTTGAAAGCACTTCCCAGAAACCACCTTTCACTATTACAGGTATAGCAGGCAAAAAAGGCTTTACTGTTGTGAACATTGAAAAGGACATGATGAACGGTGAGCTTGGTTTTGGCCGTAAGGTGCTTGAAGTTTTTGAGAAAAACGGTCTTTCGTTTGAACACATGCCGTCGGGTATTGACACTATGAGCATTGTTGTTCATCAGGAAGAATTTGAGCCTGTTGAACAGGAGATTCTTGCAGGGCTCCACAGAAATGTTCACCCTGACTCAATCGACATTGAAAGCGACCTTGCACTTATTGCTGTTGTTGGTCGTGCGATGAAGTCAAACCGTGGTACTGCAGGCAGAATTTTCTCTGCACTTGCACACGCTCACATAAACGTCAAGATGATAGATCAGGGTTCAAGCGAGCTTAACATCATCATCGGTGTTGCTGAAAAAGACTTTGCGGCAGCAGTCAAGAGCATTTATGAGATTTTCGTTGTGCACAGACTATAATTTAAAACACAAAAGGGAAAGCAAAATGCTTTCCCTTTTTTTATATTTATTTCTTTCCGCCGACAAGCCATGGTGCAAATCTATTGACCAGCAGGACAAACGGTAGCAGTCCGATTACTATTGCCGCAACGCACAGAAAAGACAGGATATAGGCGTTGCTCCAGTCAAGCTTTTCACAGACTTTATAAAACGTTTGTATCACATATCCCTCGAAGGCATAATAGAATAAAGTGTTCTTGCCCATAAAGCAAAAGAATTTTTCGCTCTTAAGGTTGAATGTGCAAAGCTTCTTTATCAAAACGATTATCGGCAGTATCGCAAGGATTGACATTATAATAAACACAAACGGATATGTGTAGTTGCCTTTGTGGATATCTGCTTCGTTTTCAAACAGTACGAGCAATACGATATAGGCAACGGCTGACAACAAAGCTATAACAGGTTTCTTCTCGATTTTCTCAACTATTATAGCTTCGTTTTTGCGGTACAAAAAGCCTGCTGACATATAAAATGTCATTATCGCTGCGGTTTCAAGCTGCCATGGGAATTTGATCCCAAACACAAGAGTATCCACCCAGCCGAGCGTTGCTACTACTACTGCCGAAAGCAGAATTCTCCATGTATAGCCTTTTTTATCGGTATTGCAAAAACGAACGATAGGATACATAATCAGAAATGTTGTGAATATGCAACCGATAAACCAAAGGTCATCGTTTTTGCCACTAATCTGCAAAAGCAGTCCTTTAATCCTGCTTGCAAACGAGTAATGATTTACAACACAGGCTATTGTAAGCTTTATTCCGCCCATCAAGACAAGCGGTATCAACAGGTGTTTTACCTTGCCGAGCAGAAACTCGCCAAAGCTTTTTTTCAGTGAAAATGTATAGCCTGATGCAAAGAAAAACATTGTGATAAAAAACGGTGCAAAGAACCTGATATAAATATCCGGTGCATGACTGTGGCTTAAAAGCACAAATAGTATCATTACGCCTTTAAGCACATCTATCCACACGATACGCTTTTTTTGTGACACTGACTCCATAGTTATTCCCCTTGTCTACACAGCTGTTTTCTTTCTTTTGAAAAATGCAAGAATTCTCTTGAAGATGTTTGCTTTTTTCTTTTGCTCTTTTGGTGCGTTTTGATAAGCTAACGCAAAGAGCTGTTTTTGAGCATCAATTTTGTCTTTGTCTGCTGACACTCTTTTATATGTACCGTCGCTTTGCTGTTCTCTTGCTTTGACGTTATCACTCAGCTGCAGTTCAAAATAGCTAAGCACACGGTTTTTGATGTTCTCATCAAGCACAGGTGCTGCGACTTCAACTCGCCTTATAGTATTTCTTGTCATATAGTCAGCTGATGAGATATAGACTTTTTTATCGTCTGCACCGAAGATATATATTCTTGCGTGTTCAAGATATCTTCCGACAATGGATATTATCCTTACATTCTCAGTCTGGCCCGGAAC
Source organism: Ruminococcus sp. (assembly GCA_017458445.1). Lineage (GTDB taxonomy): Bacteria > Bacillota > Clostridia > Oscillospirales > Ruminococcaceae > FB2012. The sequence continues at coordinate 8,242 of JAFTAX010000034.1, forward strand.
GCCTGCAACAAGGCATGAGATACCTCTTATTACAAGCTCGACCTTAACGCCTGCTTTTGAACACTCGATAATTTTATCAATTATCACTTTATCTGTGAGTGAATTAAGCTTTGCACCGACATAGCCCTGACCACCGTTTTTTGCAATCTCAATCTCACGGTCCATCATGTCAACAACTCTGTTTTGCAGACAATTTGGTGCAACAAGAAGCTGTTTTGTATCCTCAACAAGATTTTCGACCGCCAAAGCTTCAAAAACTCTGACTGCGTCCTCAGCTATTTCCTGGTTAGCTGTCATAAGGCAAAGGTCGGTATAAAGCTCTGCTGTTTTTTCGTTGTAGTTTCCTGTTCCGACCTGGACGGTATGCTTAACGCTCTTGCCGACTTTTCTTGTGATAAGGCAAAGCTTTGAATGTACTTTAAGCGACTGCGGACCGTACATTACATGACAGCCAGACTCTTCTAAAAGCTTTGACCAGCCGATGTTATTCTCCTCGTCAAATCTTGCTCTCAGCTCGACAAGCACTGTAACGTCCTTGCCATTTTCTGCTGCTGTGCAAAGTGCCTTTATCACCTTTGAGTTTTTTGCAACACGATAGAGCGTCATCTTGATTGACATTACCGACGGGTCAGCTGCTGCCTCATCAAGCAGTCTTATAAAAGGCCTGATTGATTCATAAGGATAAGACAGCAGTATATCTCCCTTGTCAATCTGGTCTATCATTGGAAGGCTTTCATCTATCGCAGATGATTTCTGCGGTTCCAACGGCTCAAAGAAAAGATGCTTTTTCTTTTCGGCTCTGTTAAACACAGAAAATACAAAGCTGAAATCAAGCGGTGCTTTTTCGACAAAGACCTGCTTTTTTGTAAGGTCAAGTCGCATACAAAGCTCCGCAACGGTAAGCTCGGACAGGCTCTTTGAAAGCTGTAGTCTTACCGGACAAAGACGCTTTCTTTTATTAATTAAGATGGACATATTATCCCTGAAGTCAAGCTCGTCATCAAAGCTTTCTTCAATGTCGATGTCAGCGTTTCTTGTTACTCTCATCAACGCTTTTTCTTCAAACTTATAGCCTGCAAAAGCCTTCTGTGCAAAGTGCAAAATAAGCTCCTCGACAAGTATAAAGCTAATCTCGTCAGGTGTTTGCGTTGGCAGGAAAATTACACGCTCAAACTTATCGCTGCACTCTATCATGCCAATCTTTACGCCTGATTTTGAGTTGAGCTTTCCGACAACGTATATCTTTTTGTTGCTCAAAAACGGGAATGGGTGACGTTTATCCACCAAAACCGCATTCAAAAACGGCTTTATCTCATAGGCATAATAGTCCTCCAAAAATGCATACTCAAGCTTTGAGAGATTCTTTATCTGCTTGTGATAAATCTTGTTTCGCTGCATATCCTTCAAAAGCGTTGCATATGTATCGTCCTTTTTGACATTAAGCTCACGCACTTTTGAATAGATTGCTGAGAGCTGCTCGGACGGACGCATTTTTGTCTTTCCGTCCTTGTCGTTATCATTAAGCAGTGATTTATCTGTAAGCGAGCCTACACGCACCATGAAAAACTCATCAAGGTTGCTCTCAAAGATTGATTCAAAAAGCAGTCTTTCCATCAATGGCACGCTTTTATCCATTGCTTCTTCAAGCACCCTTACGTTAAATTTCAGCCACGAAAGCTCTCGGTTGTCATAAACACCCTTGCTCATAAAAACTATCTCCTTATATGAGAATTATACTACCTCTAATTATAGTATATATATTAAAGCAAGTCAATGAATTTCACGCAAAATTGACTTATTTTTCGCTCCATTTAAGCGAACGGCTGACTGCCTTTTCCCAGCCTGTTATAAGCTCATGTTTTTTGTCATCGCTCATTGATGGTGCAAACTCTGTGAAATTGCTTGCGATGCTTTTTATCTCGTCCATGCTTTTCCAGAAGCCACAGCCAAGTCCTGCAAGAAATGCTGCACCAATCGCTGTTGACTCGACATTCACAGGACGCACTATTGTTCTGCCGAGAATGTCCGCCTGAAACTGCATTAAAAAGTTGTTCTGGGATGCACCACCGTCTACCTTAATTGTATTCAACGCACCTGTATCGGCTTCCATAGCATTCAGCACATCAAGTGTCTGATAAGCCATTGCTTCAAGCGCGGCTCTAACGATATGCCGTCTGTTTGCACCTCTTGTCAGACCTGTGATTATTCCTCTTGCAGTCGGGTCCCAATATGGTGCTCCAAGTCCGACAAACGCAGGGACGATATATACGCCGTTTGTATCATCAACGCTAAATGCAATATTCTCTGTTTCGGCAGCTGTTGATATAAGCTCAAGCTCATCTCTCAGCCATTTTATCAACGCTCCTGACACAAAGACCGATCCCTCAAGTGCATAAGAAATCTTATCGTCAATTCCCCAGGCGATAGTTGTCAAAAGACCGTTTTGTGAGGTCACAGGTTTATCACCAGTATTCATAAGCAAGAATCCGCCTGTGCCATAGGTGTTCTTTACATCGCCCTTTGAAAAGCAACACTGCCCGAAAAGTGCTGCCTGCTGGTCGCCTGCACAGCCTGTTATTGCTATCTCATCACCGAAAATATGCTTTTTGCAGACACCCATTACACCGCTTGATGAAGTAACCTTTGGAAGTATGCACTCGGGTATATCGAGCAGTCCTATAATCTCTTTATCCCACTCGAGCGTATGTATATTGAAAAGCATGGTTCTTGATGCGTTGGAAAAGTCGGTACAATGGACCTTTCCGCCTGTGAGATTCCAGATAAGCCAGCTGTCAATCGTGCCAAAGAGTATCTCGCCGTTTTCAGCTCTTTCTCGCACGCCCTCGACATTCTCAAGTATCCACTTGATTTTTGTTGCTGAAAAATACGGGTCAATCAGCAGTCCTGTTTTATTGAGGAAGAACTTCTCCAGCCCTTTTGCGATATACTCGTCACAAAGCGGCGCTGTTCTTCTGCACTGCCAGACGATTGCATTATACACAGGCTCGCCCGTATTTTTATCCCACAAAACCGTAGTTTCACGCTGGTTGGTTATGCCGATTCCCTCAATTTCACTGGCACTTACACCTGCATTTTTTATCACGTCCTGACAGACCTGAAGCTGCGTTTGAAATATCTCGACAGGGTCCTGCTCAACCCAGCCGTCATTTTTGAAAATCTGCGAAAATTCTCTCTGCTCGCAGCCAATCGGCTCGCCCTTTTTATTGAACAGTAATGCCCTCGAGGACGTTGTCCCCTGATCAAGCGATAGTATGTATCCCATTCTCGCCCCACCTTTCTTATAACAAGGATTTTTGCCTTAGTATGATGCTGTTTACTGAGGAGGAAACCTAAGAAAGAACCTTATTCAAAAGAACTTCTCTCAATAAATAACACCATATTAAAACAAAAGTCTTCTTACAAGAAATATGATAGAGCAAAATGGTGATTTTGTCAACTGAATGAGGCTATTATGATAGTGAAAAGGTTATAGTTTCTATTAATTTCCTTTTTTATTGTTATAATCCCCAAATTAAGCATAGTTTATTTGTGATAGTATACAAAGTTGTGCATTTAATGTTGAAAATTTTTGAACGCCATGCTATAATATTAGTATAGAATAGCTTAGGTAAGCATAGCTTATGATAAGCATTGAAAAAGGAGGTTTCTCTTATGAAAAAGCGACTGACTGGCATTTTAACCTCGCTTGTTTTAGTATTTGGTATATTTGGAGCAATTCCTGCTTCGGCATCAAGCATTATCACATCAGGATATTACAAATACACCATTTATCAAAACGGTGCAATACAGATTGTTGACTA
>JAFTAX010000035.1 GCA_017458445.1 Ruminococcus sp.
ACCGAGATACAGGAAGTGCTGAAAGATGCCTGCCCCGAAGAGCTGTTTACAATCATAATGCGTAGGCTCATGATGGAAATTGCACAGCGTTTCTGTGAAAAGGAAAATATCCACTGCCTCGTTACAGGGGAGAGCATCGGTCAGGTCGCAAGCCAGACAATGTACGCTATGGTCTGTACCGACGCAGTATGCAGGATTCCAGTTTTCAGACCATGTATCGGACTGGATAAAGCTGAAATAGTTGACATCTCCCGCAAGATTGATACATACGAAACTTCCATCGAACCGTACGAAGATTGCTGTACAGTTTTCACACCAAAGCACCCGAAAACAAGACCGGTCCTCGAGGAAGTTGAGAAAGCGCAGGCTTCCTACGACTTCGAGCCATTAATCCAAAAGGCAATTGACGGCACAAAAATCTACCTTATCAGGAACAAATAGAAAATCAAGCTAAAATACTTTACAGTCCAATATATTCCATTATTGGAGATAATATCCTGAGTAAATATTTTCCAAAAACAAAAACCGCAAAAATCGTGATGTAAAGCGATTTCACTTTACAGAGCAATAAATCCAGACAGATTTCACGCCTTTGGCAGTATGTTTTCAAGTATCTGTTTGTGAATATGTTACAAATTGGTAAATGGATATCTGCTTTGTAATCAAAATCAAAAGCGTTTTCACTTAAAAAACATAGCAAATGTCGAAAAATGCCCGATTTTACGTGTTTTTTGATGTATTGGTCGAAGCGTTGAAGCAGGATATTAGTGCAGAATTAATTACAAATTATGTAAATTATACGCCAAAATTAGTGCTGAAAAGGTTAAATGATATAACGTAATTTACAACGAGTTCACAATTTCCCGTTTTTGTATGTGCAATTTGTAGGAAAAGAGGTAAGAAAATTAATGGTTTTTGCTGATGATGACAAAATGGTAACAGAGTGTATTGACATAGTTGCAAAGCGTGTAGTAGAATATTTTATGACAAAAGAAATTTCGCTCAGCACAGCCGAGAGCTGTACGGGTGGAATGCTCAGCATGATGATAACCTCAGTGCCTGGAGCGTCCGACATCTACTTAGGCGGTGTGTGTTCATACACCGAGCAGATGAAGCGTGACATTCTTGGAGTAAAGGCGGATACACTTAATGAGTACACAGTCTATTCACCGCAGGTAGCATCAGAGATGAGCGCTGGCGTTATGAATCTGACAGGCTCAGATGCATCGGTCGGCATAACAGGAATTGCAGGACCGGGCGGTGGCACAAAAGATAAACCAGTCGGCACCGTGTATGTATCGGTAAGGTATAAAGACACTGAGCGTGTTTGCGACTTAAAGCTTTATAACGAATATGACAATTTGGACAGAACAACAATCCGAACAATAACAACTATGAAAGCCCTTGAAATGCTGCAAGAGCTATGTGAGAAACACGAAAGCTGAGGAAGTATTAAAATGTCAATGGCTAATGAAACGATTAATCTGACTCCAAAGGACAACAGTAATTTCTTTGTCAGAGTTTTTAAAACCCTTGTTCCATGGAAAGGTGACAACGCAAGGGAGATTTTAAGAAAGATAGTATTCCTTACTGCAATAGTAGTTTTTGTGGTGTCCTTGGGACAGCTTAAAGGCTTTTTGCAGGAAGATGAAAAAGATAAAACCTATGTGCAAAAAATGCAGCAGGAGCTTGAGCCTGTCTTTGACAGCAGTTTAGCTGAGCCATCAAGCAAAGTTTCACCTGATGACGAAGCACCGGAAGCTGAGATAAAAGCAAGGGTTGTACAGCCTTGGGCAAAAAAGCTTGTTAAGCGAAATTCAGATGCGGTCGGCTGGATAAAGATTCCCGACTGGACAGACAACGCAGGAAACCTTTATATCAACTATCCTGTTTTGCAGTATGTGTCTGATGACCCAAGCATTGGCAATGAGTATTATCTTAAAAAGAATATAGACAAGCAGTACTATGAGTCGGGAAGCATATTTGCTGACTGCATGGTACCGATTGATAAAAACGGTCAGGCCGATAACATTACAATTTATGGCCACCACATGAGAGCTTTGGGAACAGCGTTTACACATCTTGCTGAATATAAGCAGGGCGTAAACTTCCTTAAAAAGCACCCTATTATCGAGTTCAATACGATATATGAAAGCAACCAGAAATATGTAATAATCGGTTGCTATATCGCAAACAAGGACGAAAGTCAGGACAACGGCAGAATATTTGACTACTGGAGATACCGTAAGTTTGACGAGGAGCATACCTTTGAAAACTTCATCTCATGCGTAAGAAAATATTCATGGTATTCAAGCAACATTGAATGTGATGAAGATGATGATTACATCTCATTGCAGATTTGCTCAAACGAAGTCGAAGGACTAAGATGGATAATCACTGCAAAGAAAATGGACGCAGACGATAATCTTGACTTAATAATAAAGTCCTATAAAGAAAAAGCCAATAAGGACATCTACTTCCCGAAATGCTGGAGAGATGTCTGGGGCAATACAAAGCAGTATTTTGGCTGGGCTTACTAATGCTTATTACATCAAACTGATGTAAAATATAAATTATCTGTGAATCTCTCACGTTCACAGAGGGTGAATATCAATATGATATTTGCTTGCAATCAGGCAAAGGGTGTCTGTTTGCGGAAAGGGAAATGTGATTAAAATGAATCAGAAGAAGAGTATAGGAGCAAAAAAGCATAACGCTAAAAAGACTTCTATCAAGAAAATCGGATTAATGCTTGGTGCATCAGTGCTTTGCGTTGCAACAATCGCAACAATCGGAGCAATGAGCGTTATCGGTAATCCTGAGATTATCTCTACTAATGAAACAGTTTATGCTGAAACACAGAGAGATAACGTGATTAGCGGTACAATCGAGTGGAAAAAAGCAAGCATTAATGAGTATGACCTTGCTGCTGAGGCTGTAAGAATCACAACAAAAGCTAAAAAGAAAGTCACAACAAAAGCTACAACTGCAGAAGTTGTAACACAGCCGGAAACACAGGCAACAACAAAGGCTGTAACAACTAAAAAAGCTGCAAAAACTACTAAGAAAGCAACAAAGAAAACAACTAACATTCAGGCAATCAATTCAAAAACGATGTACGTCAGAGAAGACGTAAACTTCAGAACAGGCCCGTCAAAATCACATGGCATAATCAAGGTTTTGGTTGCAGGCAAAAAGGTAACAGTAGTTGGCAAGACAAATGATGGCTGGTATAAGATCAAGGTTGACGGCACTACAGGATTCTGTATGCAGGAATACCTGACAGCAACAGCACCTGCAAAGAAAGCACCTGCAAAACCAGCAGCTAACAACACTGTTGCTCCAAAAAAGACAAACAGCGGTACAATCAGCTATACAAACGAAGAGTTCAATATGCTGTGCTATGTTCTCCAGAACGAAGCAGGCGGTTGCTCAGATGCAAGCAAAATTGCTGTTGCAAATGTTATCATCAACAGAGTTAAGTCACCTAACTTCCAGAACAGTCTTTCAGGCGTTCTGACAGCACCAAACCAGTTTACAGCAATTTCAAACTACTACAGCAAGTCCAATCCACCAACACAAAGCACAATCAACTGTGCAAGAAGAGCGTTGAACGGTGAGGACAACAGTAACGGTGCAGTATACTACTATGCACCAAAATATTGCGGTACATCATCATGGTTTGAGAGCCTTACATTCTGTATGGAACTTGAAGGCCAGAGATTCTTCAGATAATCGTCTGACTGAACAAAACAATGGTAAGAATAAAAGTCAAAGTGGATATATTATCCGCCTTGACTTTTTTTATATATGTGTTAAAATTAAAGGAGTAGGATAGTTTATTTAAAGAGGAATATATATGAAAATCACACGAAAAAGGCTTGTTTTAACAGCTTGTGCCGTGCTTCTTTTTGCAACAGTAGCAGTGCTCGCTTTAACCGCTCTTGCAAAAGGTGGCGATGAGGCAAAGCATGACAAAACCGAGCCAAAAAGCATCAGCAATAGAATAGTGAACTTCAAAAAAGCACCGCTCGATGAGTACAATATGACCATCACGGCAGTTAAAAAGACGAACGTCACAAACGCACTTGAGCAGGGAGCAACACCTGAAGTCAAAAGCTTCACCGTGCCAATGCCACAGGACACAACGGTAATCTATACCTGTACCGCACAGCCTATGGACATTGTCGGCACAAGGGATATATCATGTGAGTACTACACCGTCCATGACGAGAATACAGGCAAGAATTATACGCTTGACGCATTTGACCTCGTCTGCCAGATTGTCAACAACGAGGTCAGCGACAGCTGGAGCTGGGAAGCGATAAAAGCTCAGGCGGTCGCAGCATATTGCTATGTCAGGTATCATGACGAGCATGGAATGACAGCGTCAGTAGGGCTGAAACCAGGCTATTCTGATGTAATAGAGGAATGTGTAAATCAGGTCAGCGGTCAGGCAATTTTCTATGACGGTGCAGTGATAAATGCCGTATATTCAGCGTCCTCAGCAGGCTATTCAGCCGAAAGTGCAGCCGTCTGGGGCACAGGCTACCGCTATCTCAGTGCAGTCGAAAGCCCCGTTGACAAAAACGACCCGCACTATGGCGTCGAGTATTCGTTCACAAAAGATTACGTCAGAAACACTATTGAGTCAAAAACGGACATCAAGCTGAGCGATGACCTAAAAAGCTGGTTTGGAATAGAGTCAGTCTATAGCAAAAAATATGTCGGCAATATGACAATAGGCGGCTATACCGACTGCAAGGTAAACGGCAAAGCAACGCATATCACAGGCACGGTCGTCCAGAACCTCTTCGGGCTTAAGAACAATGCCTTCGATATTAAGTACCAAAACGGCAACTTTATCTTCACTACATACGGCTGGGGACACGGTGTCGGAATGTCACAGTGGGGTGCCGAGCTTTATGCCGAGCAGGGCTATAAGTTTGACCAGATACTTGTCCACTACTATATAGACACAACAATAACGCTGTCTGACGTAAACGAGCGTGCAGTAGAGCGTGGCGAAGCAAGCAGCATGGACGAAAGCTTGCCTGAGATTAGCACAGCCGACAGCAGCGATTCTGTTGCCGACAGCGAGCAATAATGGTGATAACTATGTTTAATATGAATAGACTTTTTGACTGCGAGGTAATTTTAGCTTCCCAGTCGCCAAGACGAAAGGAACTGCTGTCGCTTATTTTTGATAGCTTCAGGATAAAGCCAGCACAAAGCGATGAAGTAATAGATAAAAACACTCCGACCGACCTCGTGCCACAAAGCTTAGCACTCGATAAGTGCAAAGAGATTGCAAAGAGCGAACCACATGCGTTGGTAATCGGCTGTGACACAGCAGTAATTTTAGGCGATTTGATAATGGGCAAGCCTGAAGATGACGATGATGCATACTCAATGCTAAGTCAGCTTTCGGGCAAAACACATAAGGTTATAAGCGGTGTCGCAGTGTACTATAACGGCGAATATACGCAGTTTTCAAGCGTAACTGAGGTCACATTCAAGAGCCTAACTGAGCAGGACATATGGGACTATATCGCAACAGGCGAGCCGTCTGATAAGGCAGGAGCGTATGGCATACAAGGCAAAGGCTCAGTGCTTGTCGAGAGCATAAACGGCGACTATTTCAATGTTGTCGGCCTGCCCGTGTCCGACCTTGCAACAACACTAAAAAAGCTTGCATATAAATAAAAACAAGGCAACCTTACGCTATCGTAAGATTGCCTTTTTATTATGCCTTGATTAAATCTGTGCAGAGTAGTTAGGAGCTTCCTTGGTGATGTAAATATCATGCGGATGTGATTCCTTAAGACCTGCACCAGTGATTTTAACAAACTTAGCCTTGTCGTGAAGTGCGTTAATGTCAGGGCAACCGCAGTAACCCATACCAGAGCGAATACCACCGCAAAGCTGGAATACAGTGTCAGAAACAGGTCCCTTGTACGGTACACGACCTTCAACGCCTTCAGGAACAAGCTTTTTGCTGTCTGTCTGGAAGTATCTGTCCTTTGAACCCTGTTGCATAGCAGCGAGTGAACCCATGCCTCTGTATACCTTGAATGAACGTCCCTGATAGATTTCAACATCGCCAGGAGCCTCTTCACAACCAGCAAGAAGCGAGCCGAGCATTACAACATTAGCACCAGCAGCAAGAGCCTTGACAATGTCACCTGAATACTTGATACCACCGTCAGCGATAACAGGAATGCCGTGCTTTGCTGCAACCTTTGCAACATCATAAACAGCAGTAATCTGTGGAACACCAATACCTGCAATAACACGGGTTGTACAGATTGATCCAGGTCCGATACCAACCTTAAGACAGTCAGCACCAGCAGCAATAAGTGCCTCAGCAGCCTCAGCTGTTGCAATGTTTCCTGCAATAAGCGGAGTGTCAGGGAAATTGGCCTTGATTTCCTTTACGCATCTTATGATGTTAGCTGAATGTCCGTGAGCAGAGTCGAGGGCTAAAATGTCAACCTGAGCATCAATAAGTGCCTTAGTTCTGTCGAGAACATCGTTTGTAACACCAATAGCAGCACCGCAAAGAAGTCTGCCGTTTTTATCTCTTGCAGAGTTAGGATACTGAACAGCCTTTTCAATATCCTTTATCGTAATAAGTCCTTTGAGAAGTCCGTTGTCATCAACGATAGGTAGCTTTTCAATCTTGTGCATCATAAGAATTTCCTGAGCCTGCTCAAGAGTAGTTCCAACAGGAGCAGTAACAAGTGATTCCTTAGTCATAACATCAGAGATCCTTATGTCAAAGTCAGTGATGAATCTCATGTCACGGTTGGTGATAATACCAACGAGCTTGCCGTTTTCTTCAACGATCGGCACACCAGAGATCCTATATTTAGCCATAAGCTCATTAGCATCAGCAGCAGTTCTATCGGGAGTAAGTGAGAATGGGTTTACGATTACGCCGTTTTCTGAACGTTTAACCTTGTCAACTTCATCAACCTGCTGGTCAATGGACATATTCTTGTGGATGATACCGATACCGCCTTCACGGGCAATAGCAATAGCCATCTTTGACTCGGTAACAGTGTCCATAGCAGAAGTGATGATTGGAGTGTTAAGTACTATATCCTTAGCAAGAGTAGTTTTCAAATCGATCATATTAGGCGTAACATTTGATTCAGCAGGAATCAGAAGTACATCGTCAAATGTAAGACCTTCTTTTACGAATTTCTCGTTCATAGTATTAGCATTTAGCATAAATAAACCTCCCACATTTTTATTCTGTCAAATTCATATGTTATTCTATTAAATATACACTATTTCGCACAAAAAGTCAATCAATTTCAAGGAATAAAAAATGAATTTTTTGTGATGAGCCACAAAAAATCCCTTGAAAATCAGCTTACTAATATTATACCCGAAAAAAGCGATTTAGTCAATGTAAAAAGGAAAAGTTTGGATACCTGCAAAAAACTTGCACGCACGATTTTCAAATATTTGTGCCAAAAGATGATTGACGAATCCTGATTTTGCGGATATCATAAAAACTGAGGGGAGAATATTCAAAACTAATGTCCAGGTAGCTTGCATTGTCGGGGCTGTCGGGGACAAAAATGCACTATCTATCTGGGCATTTTTTTGTACAGTTAAGATAGGAGTAAAATTAGTGATCACAGTAAACCAAGACAATTATAAGGTCGATGCCGACAAGGTTTTTCTTGGCTATGTCGGCGAAACAAACGCACGAGAAATCGATGTAAATCAACCATCAATCTGGGGTGTAAGCGACTACAGAATACGGATTGAATATCCCGATAAAACGGTATATGAGCTGCCGGTAAGAAGCAATGCAATCAGCATTACAGGCTCGATTTTAAGATGTCCTTGCGTGGTAAAAATGCAGTGGCTGGCGGTAAAAGCAAACGGTGACAGCTATGAGCTTGTCGCAAAATCCAACATATTCAGCGGCGTTATAAAGCCGAGTATATCGGACAATATCGCACCAGTTCCAAGCTATGAGCAGTCAAAAACCGTGCTTGACCGAGTGCTTGAAGCCGACAGCGAGATTGCAACCAAAGTCGCCGCAGCCGAGAGTGCAAAAAATGATGCCATCAGTGCAAAAAACGCAACAGAACAGCTTGCTGAAACTATCACCGCAGACGGCGAAGAAATTGCGGAAAATCTCTCACTTGCCGAACAAACGCTTGACGAGATAACCGCACTTGCACAGACAGCCGAAGCTGACCTCGAACAAGTTGTAGATGCCGTCGAAGAGGTTCAGGACGCAGTAACACAGGTTCAGCAAAACACAGCCGATATAGTCGATTTGAAAAATGACTCAAATAGCTGTAAGCAGGCACTTTTTGGCAAGGATAAGCTTACAAAGCTTGCAAAAACATCGGCAAGCGGTTCAAACAAAGCACTTGCAAATGACGGAACATTAATGCAAACATATGTAAGACGTGTTTATATTTATAACATCGCAGATTTTGCAAAATTCCGTCTTAAAAACAATATCGCATCAAATGTCGTGTTCTATAACACCGCAACGCCAATCAGCAACGCCCAGACTGCCAGTGAAAGCATATCAATTGATAATGTTCTGAGCGTTACCACAATTGAAGCTGATACAGAAACCGAGTTTTCGGTACCTGAAAATGCCCTGTCATTCGGCGTAACAGTCAATAATGATAACATCAGTATCAGTGTTGTAGCGGTTGATGAAAATGCAAACAAAGACGGTCTTGCTGACCTTAGCTTAATGACGGAAAACCTCTATAATTCCGAGCTTATGCAGTATTATCCTGACCCGAGTCATCAGCGTACAGGCAACATAAAAGTCGAGCCATCAACAACCTACACAGTGTCGCAAAATGCCATGATTTTGGCGTTACCATACCAGCACAACAATTATAAGGGGCAGTTTCTTGACGAGAATTTGAACGAAATCTCAAAGATTGAAACCAATCCATTTACAACACCAGCAAACTGCGAGTACATTTTCCTGCCGTCACGAAACAGCTTTATAAACTACAAGCTTGAAAAGGGGAGCGACTTCACGGGCTATGTACCTTATGGGCTTAAACAAGATTATCCTGAGTATTACAAGTCGCCGTTTAAGGACAAAAAGTTCTGTGCGGTCGGTGACAGTATCACCGCAGGGCAGACAAGTTATGTTCGTGGAATTGTGCTGAAAACAGGCATGAAAATGCTGTTTGATGTAAACAACCCAACCGCAATTCCTGGAAGCACAGTAACAAAATACGGCAACGGCGACACCACAAGGGAAGACTATATGTGCAGCACTGCAAGAGTCAACGCAATTCCGCAGGATTCTGAGGTAATACTCATTATGGGTGGAACAAACGACTACAACGCAACTATTGGCACGCTTGACGGCGACCATGTTGAAACAACGTTTTATGGGGCTTTGCAGCTCATGCTTGACAGGATTTATGCACGCTGTCCAAACGCCGATATATTCTTGTGCGAGATGCCGTATAAGCTTAACGAAACAGGCATACCACACTTTGAGCAAAGACAGCAAGCAATAAGGGATGTTGCCTATAAATACGGCTATCCTTTGCTGAACACCAGAGCAGAGGGCGTAAATGAGCTGAACTACACAATATATCGTCAGGACGGAGTTCACCCGAATGAAGCAGGCAGAGAAAGACTTGCAAGCTTGTTCGCAGGGCAGATGAAGTCGTTTAGAGGATAGGCTTTAAACGTAAAAAAAGCAGGCATGAATAATCATGTCTGCTTTTTCTTTGGAGCTGCTAACCGGGATCGAACCGGTGACCTCGTCCTTACCAAGGACGTGCTCTGCCTACTGAGCCATAGCAGCATTACAGGTAATTATTATACAGTAATAAAGCGGTTTTGTCAAGTCGGACAGAGGCGTGAAAGCCGTAAATCAGCAGTGTCAAAATTACTAAATATATGTAAACATTCCTGTTATTGTTTGATATTGTACCGAAAAAACGATTTCGTGCATACTGGAATTATTTTTTGTTGACTTTTTAGTCGAAATAACGTATAATTATAATATATGTATACTGGAGTATAATGTGTAAATACAATATATATTTGATAATAAAGGAGTTCGTTTCAATTGAAAAAAGCTTTTATTACTGGAGTAACTGGACAGGACGGATCTTATCTTTCGGAATTATTGCTTGAAAAAGGCTATGAAGTGCATGGAATGATTCGCCGTTCATCTACTGAATACAGAATCAGAATTGCTCATCTTGAGGATAATCCGAACTTCCATCTGCATTACGGAGATCTAACGGATTCAATGAGCCTTATTTCAATAATAAGTGTCGTGAAGCCTGATGAGATTTACAATCTTGCGGCACAGAGCCATGTAAAAGTAAGCTTTGAGGTTCCTGAATATACAGCAGATGTTGTTGCAACAGG
>JAFTAX010000036.1 GCA_017458445.1 Ruminococcus sp.
ATGACTATGAGTGATAACCTCACTGCTACTTGCCAAAACTTGTGGCAATATACCATGTTATTTACTGAGAGAAAACCTTTCTGAAGAAAGGGTTTTCCCTCAGACTTCCTTTCCAAAGACTTTTTAATGATTTTTTGAGGGTGTGAGATGTTCTTAAAAAGACTCTTCACACCCTTTTTTTGTATTTCTTTAAAAATGAGCCCACACCCTCAAAAAATGAGTTAGAAGTTTTAGTGAGGGGGTTTGGGGGACGACCCTTTTTCAAAAGGGTCTCACCCCAATAGACAACATAGTAGATTGCCACAAGCTTCGGCAAATAGCGGTAAGATTTATATGCAAAGAAAAAACGGGTCGATTTAGATAATCGATCCGTTTTAATAATACATTATTCAATCAGTACAGATTAGTTACCATACTTAGCTGTATTGATTTTGATACCAACGCCCATAGTTGATGCAATTACAACGCTCTTAAGGTACTGACCTTTAGCAGCTGCTGGCTTAGCTTTTACGATAGCTTCCATCAAAGTATTGAAGTTTTCCTCAAGCTTTTCAGGGCCAAATGAAGCCTTACCGATTGGGCAGTGAATGATATTAGTCTTATCAAGACGATACTCAATCTTACCAGCCTTAGCGTCTGTAACAGCCTTTGCAACGTCAGGAGTAACAGTACCAGCCTTTGGGTTTGGCATAAGTCCACGAGGTCCCAAAACCTTACCAAGACGACCAACAACACCCATCATATCAGGTGAAGCTACAACAACGTCAAAGTCCATCCAGTTTTCCTTCATAATCTTGTCAACGAGATCCATACCGCCGACATAATCTGCACCTGCTTCTTTAGCAACGTCATATTTGTCTTCTTTACAGAATACGCAAACTCTAACATTTTTACCTGTTCCGTTTGGAAGAACTACCGCACCTCTGACCTGCTGGTCAGCATGACGTGAGTCTACACCAAGACGGATATGTGCTTCGATTGTTTCATCGAACTTAGCCTTTGCACCCTTAGCAGCCAAATCAAGAGCTTCCGGAGCATCATAAAGCTTAGCCTTGTCAACAATTTTTGCACTGTCAACATACTTCTTGCCATGTTTCATTTATAAATTTCCTCCTTATTAGTGGTAATAACGAAAGTAGTTATCAGCAATACGCTGATTACTATCTCCCACCCGTCCGCAGAATGCGAACATTGTCAATTAGTCTTCAACAACTACGCCCATTGAACGGCATGTTCCAGCGATCATGCTCATTGCAGACTCAATGTTTGCAGCATTAAGGTCAGGCATTTTCTGTTCAGCGATCTTCTGAACCTGTTCCTTAGTGATCGTAGCGACCTTAGTCTTGTTAGGTGTTCCTGAACCAGACTCGATCTTACATGCCTTCTTGATAAGAACGGATGCTGGTGGAGTCTTTGTTACAAATGTAAATGAACGGTCAGCATAAACTGTGATAACAACTGGGATAATAAGACCTGCGTCGTTCTTAGTTCTCTCGTTGAAATCCTTTGTAAATGCCATGATGTTTACACCGTGCTGTCCAAGTGCAGGACCAACAGGTGGTGCAGGAGTTGCCTTTCCTGCTGGAATCTGTAGCTTAATAAAGCCTACTACCTTTTGTGCCATCTTTCGCACCTCCATAATTTGTGGTAAGGCGGGTCATAAAAACCCTCCCACTCTTTTTGAAGCGATGACAACCAGACCAGTCCGCATTAATTCCAGCGTACTGTCTTGTATATCAACTTTTGCTTCGTTTAGAACGTATGAATTTTAACGCATTAGCGTTATAAGCTTAGTCCTCAGCTTTAATCTGGTTAACTGGCAAGCTGACTGATGTTTCTCTGCCGAACATTGAAACAACAACATCTGCTGTTCCTGCTTCAGCGTCAACAGCCTGTACAACACCTGTAAAGCCTTCGAAAGAACCTCCTGTAACAGTAACGTTGTCGCCAACCTTGAAAGTAACCTCAACGGTACCCTTTCTTGGAGTTTCAACGCCAAGTGCAGCAACTTCCTTTTCAGTAAGCGGTACAGGTTTTGATGCAGGGCCAACAAAGCCCGTAACACCTCTGGTATTTCTTACGATATACCAAGATTCATCTGTCATAACCATTTTTACCAAAACATAGCTTGGGAAAAGCTTTCTTTCAGCCTCAGTTGTCTGATCGTCCTTAACCTCAGTTACAATTTCCATTGGAATTTTAACCTCTGGGATAAGGTCCTGAAGCTTTCGGTTTTCAACAACCTTTTCAATATTCTGAGCAACCTTATTCTCATATCCGGAATAAGTGTGAATTACATACCATTTTGCTTGTTCAGACATAATAATATTAAACCTCCATAATATTGATTGGTGTAAAAACCCTTTGACTTGGTTTTTAGCCCATATTAAGAACTGCGTTAACTATTGCACCAAGTCCTGTGTCGATACCCGCAAGAACAAGTCCTACTATCACCATTACAGTCAACACAATACCTGTATTGTTGATAACCTGTTTCTTTGAAGGCCAGACTACTTTCTTAATCTCAGATTTTAAATCCTTGAGATACTTTTTAATTCCGCCTTTTTTCTTTGTAGTTGCGGAAGCTTTTGACTTAGTTGTCTTAGAGTTTGTTTCTGCATTCTTAGCCATAATTAAACCCTCCTGACTTACTTAGTCTCTTTGTGAAGAGTGTGTTTCTTACAGAACTTGCAATATTTGTTCATTTCAAGTCTGTCAGGATCATTCTTCTTGTTCTTTTTTGTGTTGTAGTTTCTCTGCTTACACTCTGTACAAGCAAGTGTAATTTTAACTCTCATTTTCGGCACCTCCTGACGAAATTTGTACTCTGCAAGAACACAAGGCTTTTCGCCTAAACAGAGCACATCTGCCTCCCTCACACGTTTTCACGCAAGCACTGATTTTTCACAGTACCATGAGGTAACTTATGTTTTTTCACGCAGAAAAAAGAGCGCAAAAAAATAGACCTCATAAAGAGGTACATTAATTATATCATACCCCCTATTCCTTGTCAAGCAATTATATAAACATTTTGTAAATTTTAACTACCTATGCAAAAAGGCAGTGAAAATTACTCATATATTATGTATTTTCACGGATTTATCGGGCTTTTTTGCCTGTCTTTATTGATTTTCGTAGCATATTTTGCTATACTTTAAGTAACGCATAATCAAAACAAGGAAGGTGACGTGACTTTGAGCATAAAGAATAAGGTGCTAAGTGAGCTTGAATCTGCCCGAGGAAAATGCTTTTCGGGTGCCGCACTCGCTAAAAACCTTAACGTTTCCCGCACAGCTGTCTGGAAGGCTGTCGAAGAGCTAAGGCGTGACGGGTTTGACATATCTGCTGTCACAAATAAAGGCTACACGCTGAGTGCCGACGACAACAGCCTTTCAGCAGAAGGTATAACCGCTATTCTCGGCGATAATGACTATGATATACACGTTGTGCATACCGTAACGTCTACCAACACTGTCCTGAAAGACCTCGCAAAAGATGGTGCAAAAACTGGATATGTGCTTATCGCTGAAGAGCAGACAGCTGGAAAAGGCAGGCTCGGCAGAAGCTTTTATTCGCCAGATAAAACAGGTGTCTATATGTCCGTCCTGCTTAGACCAAAGCTGACTCTTGAAAACTCTCTTTTTATTACAACCTCAGCCGCAGTCGCAGTCGCAAGAGCTATCGAAACAGTGACTGATGGCAAGGTCAAGGCTGAAATAAAATGGGTGAATGACGTCTTTGTGAACGGCAAAAAAGTCTGCGGAATTCTCACAGAAGCGTCAGTCGATTTTGAAAGTGGCGGGCTTGAATACGCCGTGCTGGGCATGGGCGTGAATATACTGCCACCTGAAAATGATTTTTCAGACGATTTGAAGCAGGTCGCAACGTCAGTGTTTTCAGACTCAAAGCATACTAATATCCGAAATAAGCTCGCAGCAGAAATTCTACGTGAGCTAAATTGCCTGCCAGAAAACTTCATGGACGAGAGTACACTCGCAGAGTATAAATCTCGTTCAATGCTTATCGGCAAAAATGTCTACGCCGTCAACGGAGATGAAAAAATGCCATCCACTGTGCTTGATATCGACAATAAGGCTCGACTTGTCGTCAAACTTGATGACGGTACTGAAAAAGCCTTGTCCACAGGCGAAGTGAGCATTAAGCTAACATAAAGCCTATAGTGATATACTGTTTGTCTGTTGGGGTGAGACCCTTTTGAAAAAGGGTCATCCCCCAAACCCCCTCACTAAAACTTCTAACTCATTTTTTCGAGGTGTTGGGGGTCTTTTTTATGCTTGATAAGATATGAAAGTCAGAGTTTTATCAGTATCAGCCCTAACACCTCGAAAAAATCATTAAAAAGTCTTTGGAAAGAGAGTTTGAGAGGATAACCTTTCTTCAGAAAGGTTTCCTCTCAATAAATAAACGGTATATTATTATAGATTTGTGTTAGCCTATATACTGTCTTACCCTGAGTTTGATGCCGATGCTGTCGGCGATTTTCTGGCTTTTCTCGATTTCTTCCTGCCCGATTACGTCCACAACGGTTAGCACCGTATTCGGAACATAATTTTTAACTCTTTCGGCGAATGACAGCATTTCTGCAAAGCAGTCCTTGTCCTTGAATGACGGGCGTGTAACGGCTGCATAAGCCTTGCTGTCTGAGGCGTTAAGACTGATTGATATAGTATCCGCAACGCCTGCAAACTCGGGTGCAGTATCTCTTTTGTTAATCAGGTCCGACAGCCCGTTTGTGTTAATTCTGATTGGAATATCCGACACAGACCTGATGTATTTTGCCGTTTCCTTCAGCACCTCTAGCTCGCAGGTAGGCTCGCCGTATCCACAGAATATAACCTCTTTGTAACTGCCTAAATCGCACTTTTTCACAGCGTCAATAACCTCATTTGTCGTCGGCTGATGTTCAAGCCATAAAGGATCAGAACCATATGCACCGTCACCGTTGTTTCTTATACAGAAAGTACAGTTGCAAGGGCATTTGTTAGTAATGTTCAGATATAGCTTTCCGTCAATTTCATAAGTAATCGTCATTCTTTTTTCCATTATACCTTCTCCTTGCTATAATTCATACCCTGCCAGAGATTTTCTCTCGCCATTTTCTTGTCTATCTCGTTCATAACGCAAAACTTCTTTAAGCTCCATAGCGGTGCAATAAGATCACTCTTAGCACCGTCGCCTGTAACACGCTGGATTATAACGTCCTGTGGCAGCGTAGTTAACTGCCTGCAAACCGTGTCCACATAATCTTCCATAGCCATCGGCTGATAGTCACCCTTTTCATACATCTTAGCAAGGCGAGTACCCTTGAGAATATGCAAAAGGTGAATCTTCATGCTGTGTATGCCAAGCTCACCGACCACCTTTACGGTATTTACCATCATCTCAGGCGTTTCGTTCGGCAGACCGTTTATGATATGAACGCAGACGTTTATTCCACGAGCCTTGAGCATTTCAAAGCCCTTCAAAAAATCAGCGTAGGTGTGGCACCTGTTGCAAAGCTTTGCTGTGTCGTCATAAACGCTCTGCAAGCCAAGCTCAACCGTCAGATATGTCTTTTCTGCTATCTCGCCAAGCAAATCTGCAATCTCCTCATTAATGCAGTCCGCCCTTGTTGCAACACTCAGTCCGACCACATTTTCAAAGCCGAGTGCCGTATAGTACATGCCTTTAAGCGTTTCAACATCAGCATAAGTGTTAGAGCCTGCCTGAAAATACGGGATATATAAACCCTCCTGCCACTTGTGATGCATTTTCTCCTTTATGTCACAAAACTGCGACTTTATATCATCACAAGGATTTCCTGCAAAATCACCACTAAGCTTTGATGAACAGAATATGCAACCACCTGTACCCTTTGTACCGTCACGGTTCGGACAGCCAAGGTCCACATTCAACGGCACCTTGAACACCTTTTTGCCGAATCGGTGTCTTAGGTAATAATTATATGTCTGATAACGCTTGTTGTCGTCTGACAAAGCATAAGGATTTCCCTTTTGTTTCAATCTTAGTTTTCCTCTTTCTTGCTGCTACTGCTGTCCTCTGGTTTGCTGTCATAATTATATGTCACAGCAGGCGGAACAGTTGTTGTCGTGACAACATTTGGTGCATTATTGTTTGTTGTCGTAAGCACCGTTCGCTTTTCTGTTGTCGTTGTAGTCGTAGCAGTAGTTGCTCTGGTAGTGGTTGTCAGATCCTTCTTCTGAGTCTTGGATTTTTTCTTTGCGGTTGTCTTCTTGGTAGTAGTTGCAGGCTTTGCCTTTGTCTTCGTTGTTTGGTCATCCAAAGCCTTTTCCTTGTTTTCCTTAATGCTTACCTTTTTCTTTTCGATTTCATCGTCAGACACGATAACTATTTCTTCTTCAACATCTTTATATTTTTTTATCTTGTTTCCAATTCCAAATAAAAATCTAATTTTCTCGCCACCGTTTTTAAATTCGTACGGATACGGCAGTGATTTTACATAGCTGTCCTCAATTTTTCTTGTATAATGCCCCGAAAGAAAAGTCTTAAGCGTCAGAGGATTTTCTTCTCTTGCAGGCTTCTTTTCACCAGTCAAAAGTAAGAACACCGCTGCCGCAACAAGAGCAGTGATAGTCAGTGCAAAAAGATTAATAAGCGTGTAGTGCGTTTTTCTCTCATCAACACTAATGCTTTCAATCTCCTGCTCACTCTCTTCACAATCAGCAGGCATAAGATATTCTTCATTTTCATCAATCTCGTTGATTGACTGTTCTTTCTCTTTTTTCATAAATGCTCTCCTAAACTATATCTTAACTGTAGCTGATGCGACAAGAATTATGCACACGATAAGCAAAAGCGTTGTAAGAATTGTCTTTATGACGCTTACTTTGCCATAGTTTTCAAGCGATTTTTCGCTGTAAGCCTGAACCTTTGCATCAATCTTTTCCTTTAGTGGCGTGAATGCTAAAAGTGCAGCTATAAGCACAACAAAGCAGTTATTTATTATAGCATATTTTACTGCAACGCTGAGTGTATACTTTGTTCCGATTCCAGCTAATGCTCCGAGCCATTTTGCAAAAGCTCTGACACCTCCAGCAGCCAGTCCTCCAAACAGGAAAAAGCTTATCCCATAAGTAAGAACAAACTTCAAAACGCCTGGTGCTTTTTCAATAAAGCCCTTAAACATCGTCTTTTCAAGCACTATAAGCACGCCGACAACAATGCCAATCAGTAAAAACAGCAAGCTCTGGTGTAGCATAAACGCAATCAAAGCTGAGAGTATCACAACCAAAATGTTCTTGAAAAAGCCATATTCTTCGCCAAAGTCTGCGATAACTTCCTCGAAGAATTCAAACATTGTCGTACCAAAACTTTTTATAACACCCTCGTAAACACCGTTCACGCCTAAGTTTCTGCAGTTTTTCTTAACGTCAAAACCATATATGCTCGCAAGGCCGAATGACATATCGCAAAAACCTGTGAACAGGAAATATGCAAAGCTGATCATCGCCAAAGCACCTGTCCAGCAGCCGATAAAGTTTATCTCACCAAAATTAAAGCCAGCAACGCCGATTTTTCTCAAAACAGGTGCAATAATAACCGCTTTTGAAAGCCCGTAAACAAAGCTGTTCAAGCCTTTCGTTATTGATTCAACCGTCATTGTACGTTTTCTTATCATCGGCTCGATATCGCCGTATCTTGCAACAGGACCTGTCGGCATAAAGAAAAACGCCGTCATGTATGTTATAAGGCAAAACACGTTCTTTTCAGCTTTAATTTTACCCTTTGAAACGTCATAAACATAAGCAAAACCTCTTGTGACATAAAAGAGTATGCCAAGCGTTCCAAGCACCTTCTCGTAACCGAACGCATCTCCGCCTGCATACAAAAACTTCCTTGTAAACAGGAAAAACACAAACAGGTTCATTATTACATCAACCAGAATCGGCAGTTTCCTTGCGCCGGCCTTTTCAATCCACCTTGCAATTAGCCATTCAGCAACTGCCGTCAAAAACAGCAGACACACGCCAAAAGGCTTACCCCAGCTGAAAATCAAAAGTGAAGTTAAAACCAGTATTAAGTTTTTATACTCTGTGCTTCTGTCAAAAAATGAAAACAGTACCGAAAACGGCAGAATGCACAAGAAAAACAAAAGATCAGTATATATCAATTTTTAAGCTCCTTTAATTTTTTATCTATACATATTAATTCTATCATATAATACCAATTTAGGCAAGTGGTAACGCAAATTTTGCAAAGCAAATGGCTGTCCCAAAACGGAACAGCCATCCACATGAGGTAAAAAATATGAAAAAACAACAAAAATTGAAAATGTCTAAAGGGTTAATTTATCAGAATCCGTACTGGTTTCGGAACTGATTGAAGAATTCTTCCAAGTCATCACGGTTAAAACCATCACCGTTGTTGCCACCGTTTCCGCCGTTGTTGTCGTTATTTTTTTCATTGGTGCTTTCTTCCTTTTCAACAACCTCACCAAGAACAACCTCAACGTCTGTAATCTTTTCATCTCTGTAGATTGAAACGGTAATCTTATCTCCTGCCTTGTATTGTTCCTTAACTTCGTTGAATTCTTCTATAGATTCAATAAGGTTTCCTTCAATACCAACTATAATATCGTCAACCTTAATACCTGCTTTTTCAGCAGCACTTCCTGACTCAACTTCCTTAACGATAAATCCTCTTGGGATATCATAATACTCAGAATAAATCTCTGAAATGTTAAGTCCACTGATGCCAAGTGTTGGTCTGCCTGTAACATAGCCGTTTGAAATAAGGTCCTTAACTATCGGAAGTGCTTCATCAATCGGAATTGCAAAGCCAAGACCTTCGCCGTATGTTGAAGCAACCTTTGCAGAAGTTATACCAATAACCTGACCGTATGCGTTAATCAGCGGTCCGCCTGAGTTACCTGAGTTGATTGAAGCATCAGTCTGAATAAGATTCATTGTTCTGTCTTCAATAGTAAGAGTTCTGTCTGTTGCAGAGATAATTCCTGCAGTAACTGAGTTTGCAAGGTTAAACCCAAGTGGATTTCCGATAACTATTGAAACTTCTCCGACCTGCAACTCGCTTGATTTACCGAATTCAGCTGCTGTAAGACCTTTCTGATTAATCTTGACTACAGCGATATCTGTCTGAACATCTTTTCCGATAAGCTCTGCCTTGATTGATTCTTCATCATCGTCTGATTTATTAAGAAGCTTGTCAGCAATCTTTTCGTTCTTGTTCTGACTGCTACTGTCAGTGCTTTTTTCCTTTGTGTAATTGCTTGGCAATACTACTGATATAGCCTGTGCACCATCAACAACATGAGCGTTAGTAATAATATAACCGTCCTCGCTCATAATTATACCAGTACCTGTAACAGTACCCTGTGAAGTTACGGTTGAGATACCGACAACTGCTGGCGAAACCTTTTCAACAATGTCAGGAATCTGCATTGCATCAGAAGGAGTTGCAAGCTGCTCTATAGTAGGAATCTCACCTCTGTCAACCTTTGATGAACTGTCGTCTTTGTTTGCAGCATATTCGTTGTTTCCAGTGCTGTAGTTTGGATTAAGATTTAAACCTAAAGTCTTTCCTGTAACAAGAGAATAACCAACAATAGATGTTGCAACAATAGCCACAGTAGCCAAAACTGCAATCAAAGCTGTGATTCCCTTGTTACTCTTTTTCTTTTTTTCAGGAGTATAAGAAATCTCGTTTGCGTTACCGTAGTTATAATTCTGGTAACCATTCTGTACATTCTGATTCTGGGTTGGTTGAGTGTTTTGTGTGTTTTGGTTTTCATTATTATTGTAGTCGTACATACTATCCTCTCCTTGTTGTGAGTCTTTTCAAGAGCGTTTTTAACATCGCCCTTGCTGTTTGGTATACTTTTATTATACTCCCTTTTGTGATAAACAAATGATAATCTGAGAAAAACTGTGTATTATTTTTATAAAGAAATGATAAAAAACGGCAGTTTTCTTTCAAAACAATACAAAAAACAGGCAGTCAAAAGACTGCCCGTAATAATAATTAGATATCAATTTTTCCATAAAGCCCAGCATTGAGTGTGTCCTCTGGCTTTGGCTTTTTATAATCTTTTTCAAAGCTTGTTGTAATATCAAAATGCTCTCTTGGCTTTCTGTCACGTCTGCCACCTCTGCGATTGCCGCCTCTGTAGCCACCGTTTGACCTTTTCTCTGTTGAGCTGATAACAACTCGTCTGTATGGTTCTTCACCAGTTGATTTTGATACAACTCCTTCTATCTCAGTTACTGTAGCATGAATAATACGTCTTTCGTATGGATTCATTGGCTCAAGAGCTGAAGATCTGCCGTTTCTCTTAACATTGTTTGCAACTTTTCTTGCAAGACGCTCAAGCTGTTCTTTTCTTTTTTCTCTGAAATTGTTGCAATCAAGAGTGATTCTGAAATACTCTCTGTCAATCTTGTTGCTGACAAGTGATGCAAGATACTGTAATGAATCAAGCAGCTCGCCCTTTTTGCCGATAACATCTTCAAGTCCGTCACCAGTAAGGTCAATAAGGCAACCGTTTTCAATGTCAGATACGCTGAATGTTACATTTTCAATACCCATAACTCTCAACACATCACCGATATACTTTACAGCAACGTCAGCTTTAGAAAGCTCATATTCTGCTTCAACCTTTGCTTCACCCTTCAGCTTACCAAACAGGCTCTTTTTAGGCTCTTCGATAACGTTGAAAATAATCTTGCTTACTTCTGCCTGAAACTCTTCACTCGCAAGCTTTTTAGCTTCTTCCACTGTTGTGGCGGTGAAAATCTTTTTCATTTTTATAAAACTCCCTTCAATTATTGATCGCTTTCCTCATACTCGTCACCGTATTTTTCTGCCATACGGCGTCTTGCTTCATTAATTCTCTGTCTTTGAAGCTCCTTCATCTCTGCTTTAGACAGCTTTTTCTCTTCGTCGTCATCGTCGCTGTCATCATCAGCAGTGTTTTCATTGTTTGCCTTTTGCATAGCCATTGCCTTTTCATAGAATGATGGCTTGTTTTTCTTCTTGTTCTTGTTCTTTTCCATGTCCTTTTTAACCATTTCCTGAACCTTTTCAGGAGTATAGAGAACATTCAGAACTATTGTCTGCAAAAGTGCAAAGAATGATGAATAAATCCAGTATAAACCAAGTGCAGCAGGATATGAGAAACAGATCCAGAGTGAGAACAACGGCATAATGTAGAACATTGCCTTCATTCCACCGCCCATATTGGCAGCAGTAGGGTTGTTTCTCTTTGTATATCTCTGTGAAACTATGGTTGTAGCAAGCTGTAAAAGTGCTGAAATAAACGGAATAAATACTAATGAATCCAATGAGAACGCAAATCTCGGAATAGTTCCAAGTGACATTCCAAGAAAATTATAATCAAACTTCTTAGCTTCTTTTCTTACGCTTTCTGGCAGGAAGTTTTGATATCCGTTTTTAATCAGGTCAAATGTAACAAGCTCAGGTCTTGACTTAACAAGCTGCTGTGAAACCTTTTTCTCTTTAAGAATAAACTTGTCAATATCGTCATTCTTTTTGTTATCATCAGTATAAAGAGCTTTTATAGCGTCAACTAAATCTTCTCTGTCTTTATCTGAATCAATTTCCTTTGCTGTGTTAGGAAACTTTTTCTTGTTTTTAATGTCCTTTTCAAGTGCTTCATAAGGGTCCTTGCCGTCCTTTTCATAATCAGCCAGCAATTCTGCCAAAGCAACATCATGCTTTTTGTCATGCAATTCTTCACTCAAAACATGAATATTTGTGATACGCTTATTTGATGCTTCAATATCGTCCTTGTTAGCATTTGAAATATAAGTCAGAGGACTATAAATAACAGGAATAAGCGAGAAAAGAATAACCATGGTAATAACCATTGGCAGACAGCTTGACATAGGGTTAACATTTTCCTCTTTGTAAAGCTTCATTGTTTCTTCGTTCAGCTTTTCCTTGTTTTTTGCATATTTTTTCTTAAGCTTTTCAAGCTGAGGGCTTATCATAGCCATTCTTGCAGTACTTTTCTGCTGTTTAACACTTAGCGGAAATACTACAAGACGAGTAATAAATGTAAAAAGAAATAAAGCTATACCATAATTCTTAACAAGCATATAGCAAAATTTCATTATCCATCCCAAAGGGGTTGCTAATAGACTCATTTAAAACCTCCACCGACAGAATTCTCTGTCGTTTTACACACATTATTTTCTCTTCTTAAAACTCATAAAACTTTCGGGTACACGATCCACTCCACCCTTAGAAAACGGATTGCACCGCAAAAGTCGCCAGACGCTTAATATCAATCCCTTGATCAGTCCGTGCTTTTTAAAAGCCTGCATACTGTATTCTGAACAGCTGGGATAATATTTACATCTTGGCGGAAACAGAGGACTTATTATTTTTTTATAAATCCATATAAAAAAAATCGGAATATTTTTCATTATCTTTTTTGTTTTTCACTGTTATTTACGTCATTAATCTTTTTTATCAGTCTTTTTTTAATAAAATACTCTATATCCTGCATCTTTTTCTCGGATATATTATTTCGGCCTACAAAAACAATATCATACCCAATTGGTATCTTTTCTTCATTAAGTCTGTAGGCAGCTCTTATAATTCTCTTGATCCTGTTTCTCTTGACTGCGTTACCCTGCTTTTTTCCAACTGAGATACCAAGCCTGTTATAAGGCGACTTATTAGAAATAAAATATGCCGTTAAATATTCACAAGACACAAAGCTTCCTTTTTTAAAGCACCTTAAAAATATTTTGTTATCCTTAAGTATCTCGGTAAAAAGCATAAAAACCTCTTGTTTTCTTAATAATACAAAGCAATCAGACTTATCAAAATAAAATCTGATTTTTCCGTTATAAAGAGAAAGACCTTATACCTATCATTTCTCATGAAGGTATATGGTCATATCTTCAAGCAATTAGTAGCTGAGTCTTGCTCTTCCTTTAGCTCTTCTGCGAGCCAAAACCTTTCTTCCGTTTTTAGTAGCCATTCTCTTCATAAAACCATGTACTTTTTTTCTCTGTATTTTCTTTGGCTGGTAAGTTCTTTTCATTACATTTCCTCCCTTCCAGAATCAAAACAAAACATTTCGAAAATAATCCGGGCATTTTCATGAAAGAAGCATAGTTTGCCCCTTTCGCCCCTGTAATAATCAATTATAGCTTATTTAAGTGTTATTTGTCAAGATAATTCACAATTTTTTTATATTTTAAAGCCCTGTTTTTCGCCTTATTCCTTCAATCAACTTTTACCACTACTATATGTTGTATGCAACACTAATTTTTGTCTATATCAAGTATGTATTTTTGCTATATATATAATTAAAAAAATAATACTATTATATAATATATAACTCTTGAAATTTCAATTGAAATATGATATAATAATATAGAATTGACAATTATGCCTTAATTTCAATTTTACCCTTATTTTACAAGGGTTATTATTTTGTTTTTAATACTTTAATTTTTATAAACAGGAGGACAAAAATGGATTCATTTAACGATGTTTTTCAAAGTGTTTTAAAATATTGTGAAGCTGATCCTACAGTCAGTGAAATAGGATTTAACAAGTGGATCAAGATTTTAGAACCTTACAAATTAGAAAACAACACAGCTTTTCTTCTTACAGACAGTGAGTTCACAAGAAAAACAACGCTTGAGGTTTATGAGGACGTGCTTAAAAGAGCATTTCTTGAAACATTGGGCTTTGAGGTTGAGATTAATATTCTTGTAAAAACAAAAGAAAAGGAAGAAGAAAAAGTAAGCGAGCCTGCTCCGTCAATGAGCAGCCCGACATCTATCAGCGAGTCACTCACCTTTGAAAACTTTATCAAGGGTAAATCAAACGAGCTTGCCTATGCATTCTGTATTGCAGTTGCAGGTAAAAACGACAGCAATGGAAATGCAGCACAAAACAAAACATTCAACCCACTTTTTATCTATGGTGACTCAGGTCTTGGTAAAACTCACCTTATGAAAGCGATTGAAAACGAGGTTTTGAAAAAAAATCCTGACCTTAACATTATTTATACAACAGGTGAAAACTTTGTAAACGAGCTTGTTATGGCACTTGAATATCACAAAACAATTGAGTTTCACAACAAATACCGCAATGCAGATTTTCTGCTTATCGATGATATCCAGTTTATTGCCGGAAAAGAAAGAGGTCAGGAGGAATTCTTCCACACATTCAACGACCTTTATAATGCAGGAAAGCAGATTGTTTTAACATCAGATATTGCACCGTCAAAAATATCAAAACTTGAAAACAGAATCCGTTCACGTTTTGCACTCGGTGTACAGGTTGATATCCAGCCACCTGATTTTGAAACAAGAATGGCAATCGTAAAAAGAAAAGCTGAGCTTATCGGCTTGCAGCTTTCAGACAACGTTGCAAGAATAATCGCAGAAAAGATTAAGACAAATATACGTCAGCTTGAAGGTACAGTAAATAAAATCAAAGCTCTGACTACATATACAAACGAATCTCCGTCAATTTCAATGGCACAGAGAGTAATAAAAGAGATTATGATTGAAAACCACCCTGCTGAAATAACAGTTGACAACATTATCGAAGATGTAGCATCAGCATTCAACGTTACGCCTGACGATATCAAGTCACAAAACAGAAGTGCAAACATATCTCTTGCAAGAAAGATTACAATATATCTTCTCAAGGAATTAAAAGGCATGACATATAACCAGATTGGTGATGAGCTTGGAAAGAATCATTCTACAATGACAATCCATTACCAGAACGTCGTTGACCTTCTGAAGAAAGATACAGGATTAAAGGAAACTGTAAACGATATTATCAAAAATTTGAAAAGTATGTAGTTTAAATGCCTCTTTTTCAACTGTTTCAACACAGTTATCAACAAAAATTGTAGTCTGATAGGCTTTTATATGGGTATTTAAAGCTGGTTTTCAACTTTTCCTAAAATTAAGAATCAAACAGAATTCTTTAAAACTTTATACAAAGAATTATTTTTAAACAAAATTCATCAGATTAATTAACTTTCAACTCACATTTTTTAAACAAAATCAACACCAAAAATTTTATAAACATTTTAAACATTTACCCTTGAAAATCACTTTAAAAATTTACCCTGCAAAAACCACCATTTTAAAGGAAAATTTTCAAAAATACAACTTTTCAACACACTCTACTACTACTACTAAAATATATAAGATAATATATATAATATTTAGCATTTTTCCTTTAACTCAGAAAATCAATTTGTTAAAAACTAAATCAAGGAGAATAAAATTAATGAAATTAAAATGCAGCAAGACTTCACTTTATGAAGCAATAATCAATGTTTCAAAAGCTGTATCCGAGAGATCTTCACTTCCTTCTTTAGAAGGAATAAAATGTAAGATATCCGGTACAACAATGGAGCTGACAGGATATAATCTTGAAATTGGAATAAGAACAAACATATCTGTTGTAACACAGGATAGCGGTGAATTCATTTTAAATGCAAGATTATTCGGCGACATCGTAAGAAAAATGCCTGAAGAAGATATCTATATAGAAATCAATGACAATTATCAGGTAACTCTGTCAAGCGGTGTAACTACATTCAATATGAGTGCAATATCATCTGAAGATTATCCTGAGCTTCCTGACAAAAACAACAGCGAAGAAATTGTTTTTTCACAGGCATTGCTGAAAAGCATGATTAATCAGACAATTTTTGCCGTTGCAATAACAGATATGAAGCCGATACTTAAAGGTGAGCTGTTTGAAATTGAAAATGGTATGCTAAGTTTAGTTTCAATCGACGGCTACCGACTTGCTGTAAGACAGGAACCAATTAAATATAATGATAATATCAAATTTGTTGTACCTGCAAAAGCATTGGTTGAAGTTGCAAAGCTTCTGAGCGATGATGAAGAAGATAATTGCAGTATGTTTGTATCATCAAAGCATATTATATTTGAAATAAACGGATATTTTGTATATTCACGTCTTCTGGAAGGCGAATTTCACCCATATAAAAGTGCAATTCCTGATACATTCACAACTGAGGTTATTGCAGACAGAAGAAATCTTATAGATACACTTGAGCGAGCAATGCTCCTTATAAATGAAAGAAATCCAAGCCCTGTAAGATGCTATTTTGAAAATGACATCATAAAAGTAAGATGCTCAACATCAATGGGTAAAATTTCAGATGAAATATCAGCAGATATCGCAGGACCTGTTATTGAAATAGGTTTTAAGTGTAAGTATTTCCTTGATCCACTTAAGGTTATTGATGATGATAAGGTTAAGCTTCAGATGAGCGGAAGTCTGCTTCCGATGAAGATAGTTCCTTGCGATGACAGCAATTATACATTCCTTGTGCTTCCTGTACGTCTTTCAAAGGAGTAATTCAAAACTATGGAATATAAGCAGTTGAATGTTAGTATTAAAACTGAATACATAAAGCTTGATTCACTCCTTAAATTTGCAGGAATAGTGGAAACAGGAGGCATCGGCAAGGAAATAATTGCTGAGGAAAGAATAAAGTACAATGGTGAAATATGCACACAAAGAGGTAAAAAAGTGTATAAAGGCGACCGTGTACAGATTGATGAGATAAAAACAGAAATTATAGTTGAATAATGTATATTACCAGATTACAAGTAAACGGTTTTAAAAATCTGAAAAATATCAGCATAAAGCCACACCCGAAACTCAATATTTTCTGTGGGAAAAATGCACAGGGAAAAACAAATATTATCGAATCAATCTGGCTTTGCAGCGGTGTAAAAAGCTTTCGCAATACCAAAGATAAAGGCATGATTGATATAAACGGCGATGTTTTGAACATTGAGCTTTCATTCAAAGACAGCGAACGTGAGCAGATAATAAAATACAGTATGGCAAAACCGAATTTTAAAGAAAAAAATGTGTCTTTAAACGGTGTCAGGCTGAAAGCTCCGTCAAACCTGTTCGGAAAGCTTGACTGCGTGATATTTACGCCTGAAGATCTGGATTTGTCAAAAGGTTCACCTGAAAACAGGCGAAGATTTCTTGATTTATCTGTATCACAAATAAAAAATTCCTATAATTCAATAGTTTCAAAATATGAAACAATACTTGATCAGCGAAATGTCCTGCTAAAAAGTATAAATCAAGGTAAAGCGTCAAAAGATGACCTTGATGTTTGGGATATCCAGCTTGCATCAATGGGTGCATATATATCTCTGCTCAGATACAACTACACAAAAAAGCTGAATGTCTTTACAAAAAGGCTTTATAGCGAAATATCCGAGAATAAAGAAAACCTCGAGCTGTCCTATTATTCCACGATATATAATAATCAGGACTTTGAGGACACAAAGGATTATCGTGGCAAAATGACGGATAAATACTTAAGCTGCCTTAAAGCTTCGATAAATGAAGATATAAAAGCAGGATTTACATCAAAAGGTGTCCACAGAGATGACCTAAATGGCTATATAAACAGCCTGCCTGTAAGAGATTTTGCATCACAGGGACAGCACAGATCGCTTGCATTGATATTAAAGCTTGCACAGGCTTATATCTTAACCGAAGAAAATAAGGACGCACCTTGTATTCTTCTCGATGATGTATTAAGTGAGCTTGATGTTTCAAGGCAGAAATTTGTAATATCAAAAATACACGATATGCAGGTGTTTATAACCTGTTGTGATATGAACATTCCTTTTGATAAAAAAAGCAGTGGAAAGCTGTTTTTCATTGAAAACGGAAGGATCGTAAAGAAAAATCGGTGAAAAAATTATGTATCTGCATTTAGGTAACGATTACATGGTAAACACAAAAGAAATCATCGGTATCTTTGACATTGAGAATTCATCAACCTCAAAGATAACAAAATATTTTTTAAATGAATCATCTAAGAAAAAGCGTGTTATAAGCTGCACTTATGAAATGCCAAAAAGTTTCATAGTCTGTCTTGACAAGGACTTCACCGAAACGGTGTATATAAGTCAGATGTCATGTGCAACGCTTCTTAAGAGATTTAATCGCAAAGTAGATGAGAACAATTATAACAAAAAGTGAAATAAAGCAAACTGCATTAGGAGGTTATTTTTTTGAATAACATGGATTTGGAAACGGAGAAGATTTCACAAATTGATAAAGACAATAACTATGATGAAAATCAAATTCAAGTGCTTGAAGGACTTGAAGCGGTAAGAAAAAGACCGGGTATGTATATCGGTTCAACAGGCCCTAAAGGACTTCATCATCTCGTGTATGAAATTGTCGATAACGCAATTGACGAAGCACTTGCAGGTTATTGTACTGAGATTCAGGTTGACATTCTTCCGGACAATATAATAAGAGTTACAGACAATGGTCGAGGTATTCCGACAGGTATTCACCCGAAGGAAAAAATCTCTGCTGCAACAGTTGTTTATACTATCCTCCATGCAGGCGGAAAATTTGGCGGTGGCGGATATAAAGTTGCAGGCGGTCTGCACGGCGTTGGTGCATCAGTAGTTAACGCCTTGTCAGAATGGCTCGAGCTTACAGTCTATGACGGTGAGAACGTTCACTTCCAGAGATTTGACAGAGGTTCATATACAGAGCCTTTGAAGATAATTGGTAAAACAGATAAAACAGGTACATCAGTTTCATTCAAAGCTGACCCTGAAATTTTCACAGAAACAACCTCATATGAGTATGATGTTTTGCTGAAAAGACTTCGTGAGCAGGCTTTCCTCAATGCTGGAATCAAGATTGTGTTCAGCGATTTAAGAAATGAGCTTGAACCAGTTCAGGAAGTGCTTCACTACGAGGGCGGTATACGTCAGTTTGTTGAGCATATCCACAAAACAAGAGGCGTTGACGCAATTTCAGACGAGGTTATATACTTCCAGGGCGTTGGGGACGATATGTTCGTTGAAATCGCACTGCAGTATAACGACACATATAATGATCTGATACTGTCGTTTGCAAATAATATCCATACACCAGACGGCGGTACACATGAAACAGGCTTTAAGAACGCTCTTACAAAGGTCATCAACGAGTACGGCAAGAAGTTTAACCTGCTTAAAGACGGCGACAAGCTTATGGGCGATGACGTAAGAGAAGGACTTACAGCTATTGTTTCCGTTAAGCTTACAAACTGTGAGTTTGAAGGACAGACAAAGGGCAGACTCGGTAATCCTGAGGTTCGACCACTCGTTGACAAGATAGTTAACGAAAAGCTAATGAACTATCTTGAGGAAAACCCTGCCGTTGCAAAGACAATCTTTGAAAAATCCGTACAGGCACAGCGTGCAAGAGAAGCCGCAAAGAAAGCAAGAGAATTAACAAGACGTAAATCAGCACTTGAGAGTTCATCACTTCCGGGCAAGCTTGCAGACTGTTCCGAAAAGGATAACCAGTATACTGAAATTTATATCGTCGAGGGAGATTCTGCGGGCGGTTCAGCTAAGGAAGGCCGTGACAGAAGATTCCAGGCAATTTTGCCACTCTGGGGTAAAATGCTCAATGTTGAAAAAGCAAGAATTGACAAGGTCTACGGCAACGAAAAGCTGATGCCAGTTGTTACTGCACTCGGCACATCTATCGGCGAAGATTTTGATATAGAAAAGCTCAGATACGGCAAAGTTATCATCATGGCCGATGCCGATGTTGACGGAAGCCATATCAGAACACTGCTTTTGACATTCTTCTTCAGATTTATGCGTGAGCTTATCGAAGACGGTCACATCTATATCGCACAGCCACCTCTTTTCAAGGTATATCGTGGTAAACAGGTAAGATATGCATTCTCCGATGAAGAAAGAGACCAGTATATCAGAGAGCTTGCAGGCGAGAACAATCTCAAAGTAGATGTACAGAGATATAAAGGTCTTGGTGAAATGGACCCTGAACAGCTCTGGGAAACTACCATGAACCCTGAAACAAGAACAATGATAAAAATCACAATGGAGGACGCAGTAAAGGCAGACGAGATTTTCACCATACTCATGGGTGACAAGGTTTTGCCAAGACGTGAATTCATTGAAAGCAACGCTGAATATGTCAAGGACCTTGATGTATAAGCTGAAAGGATAATATTTTGAGTGAACTTGAAAACAACATAAACGAAACTCCAGCCGTTGTCGAAGAAAAAACGGAGGAAACTGCACTTGAGCCTGAGATTACAAGCAAAAAGCTGACACAGGTTGAGTATGATGTAAAAAATGAAGAAGAAGGACAGGCTTTTTATCTGTTTCAGAAAAAGTATGTCTATAAGAGAAACTGGATAATAACAATACTCTTTGCAATTGTTGCAATATTGTTTTTCATCTCAATCGGGCGAAATCCTGACCAGCCGCTGAATTATATCCTTGCAACGATTTGTATTGCAATCATATTCATAACCTGGTTTAACACAAAGAAAATCAGGACGTCATTACTGGAAGCATTGCGGCTTATCGAGGACGACAGGTATATCTTCACACTGTATGAGGACTGCTTTAAGATTCAAACAATCCTTGCAGATGACGTTGATGAAAACGGCGAGAAAATTCCGCCTGTACAGCCGAGAGTTGTATTCTTTGACAGCACAGCAATTGACGCATTTGAAAAAGACAATATGTTTATACTTATAGTCAATAAAAAAGAAACAATCTTTGTTCTTCCGAAAAGATGTATGCAAGGCGACAGCGAAAGCGTAATAAGAGAAACGCTTAAAGCAAAACTTGGAGAGAACTATCAGACGATTTCATAATTTTATATATAACTAACTTAGAAAGAGAGTGATATTTTGGCAAACGATAACTCAAGCTTCGTGGATTTCAGCGATAATACCAATGTTATTGATAATGATATTGAACGAGTAATGCGTGAATCGTTTATTCAGTATTCAATGGCAGTTATCGTATCTCGTGCCTTGCCTGATGTAAGGGACGGATTGAAACCTGTTCACAGAAGAATTCTTTATACAATGCATGAAAACGGACTTACACCTGATAAGCCGTACCGTAAGTGTGCGGACACAGTAGGTTCCGTTCTGGGTAGATATCATCCACATGGTGACGCATCAGTTTATGATGCCCTTGTAAGAATGGCACAGGGCTTTTCTCTGCGTTATCCAATGGTTGACGGACACGGAAACTTCGGTTCAATAGATGGCGACCCACCTGCTGCATACCGTTATACAGAAGCAAAAATGGCTAAGATGTCACTTCACATGCTGACTGATATCCAGAAGGACACAGTTGACTTCCAGCCAAACTATGACGACAGATTGCAGGAGCCTGCAGTTTTGCCATCACGTTTTCCTAATTTGCTTTGTAACGGTTCAACTGGTATTGCTGTCGGTATGGCAACAAATATACCACCTCATAACTTAAATGAGGTTATTGACGCTATGAAGCTGCTTGTCGAGAACCCTGACTGTACACTTGATGAGCTTATGGAATGTATACATGGTCCTGACTTCCCGACTGGCGGTATAATCATGGGCCGTGCAGGAATCCGTGCAGCTTATGGTACAGGACGTGGCAAGATAACTCTGCGTGGTAAAACAACGATTGAAGAAATCAAAGGCAGAGAATGTATCGTAATTCACGAAATTCCATACATGGTAAACAAAGCAAGACTTGTTGAATCAATCGCAAATCTTGTTAAGGATAAGAGAATTGATGGTATCCATGACCTGCGTGATGAATCCGGCAGAGACGGAATGAGAATAGTAGTCGAGCTTAAAAAGGACGCAATCGCACAGGTTGTGCTTAACAAGCTTTTCTCATATACACAGCTTCAGGACACTGTCGGCGTAATAATGCTTGCACTCGTAAACGGCGTGCCAAAAACGCTTACACTCAAAGAGTGCCTCGAGCAGTATCTTGACTTCCAGGTTGACGTTATCGAAAGACGTACACGTTTTGACCTTAAAAAAGCAAAAGAGCGTGACCATATCTTAAGAGGTCTTGTAATTGCACTCAATAATATTGACGAAGTTATCGAGATAATGAAGACTTCAAAGAATATTCCGCAAGCTAAACAGCGACTTATCGAGAGATTTAACCTGTCTGAGATTCAGGCTGACCATATCGCAAATATGACGCTTGGCCGTCTGACAGGCATGGAACAGCAAAAGATTAATGACGAATTGAAAGAAATCGAAGAAAAGATTGCTGACTTTGAGGATATTCTTGCTAACCGTGACCGAGTTCTCAGCATCATCATTGATGAAGTTGAGCAAATCCAGAAAAAATACGGTGACGAGCGTAGAACAGCAATTGAAAACGTCAGTGGTGAAGTTGACATCGAGGACCTCATTCCAGTTGAGGACAATGTCGTAACCTATACAAACAACGGCTATATCAAGAGAATGGCCGTTAGCGCATACAAGGCACAAAACCGTGGTGGACGTGGTGTAACAGGCATGAAGCAGCGTGAGGACGACTTCGTTGACGAAATGTATATCTGCTCAACCCATGACCATATCCTGTTCATCTCAAACAAGGGTATCATGTACCGACTCAAGTGCTACGAGATTCCTGAAGGCTCTAAGGCTTCCCGTGGCGTGAATATCGTAAATATTCTGCCACTCAGAGAGGACGAGAAAATCGCTGCCATGATAAAGACCTCAGACTTTGACGAGGGCAAGTTTATAGTCATGGTAACAAAGAATGGCAAAATCAAGCGTACACCGTTGCCAGCATACAAAAATGTCCGAAAAAACGGACTCATAGCAATTGGTCTTGACGAGGGTGACGAGATTGCAGGAGTAAGAATGACAGCAGGCGAAAACCAGCTTGTTGTTGCAACTCACAACGGCATGGCAATCAGAATTGACGAGAACGATATCCGTCCGATGTCAAGATCAGCACACGGAGTAAAGGCAATGAAGCTCAGAAACAAGGACTATGTTGTGTCCATGGCAAGAGTCCGTGAGGGTGCATCAGTGCTTACCGTTTCGGAAAAAGGTCTTGGACGACGTACAGACCTTGACGCATACCGAGTTCAGCACCGTGGCGGTTATGGAATGCTCAACTATAAGGTTTCTGATGAAAAGGGCTATGTTTGCGGAATCAAGGTCGTTGACCAGCAAGATGACATCATCATGATTTCTGCCGAAGGCGTAGTAATAAGATTCAGAGCGGCTGATGTCAGAATCATGGGCAGATATGCAACAGGCGTAAAGCTAATGCGTATCGGCGAAGACAATAAGGTCGTTGCATTCACAAGAGCCGAGCATGACGAATCCGCCGAACATGAGCAGATTGAACAGCCAACCGAGCAGGAGCTTGAGGAGCAAAACAAACAGGCACTTGCAGAAGAAAGCAAAGAAGTTGTAACGGACGAAAAACCGAACGACGACGAATAAAAAAATTAACCTGTCTTGCAGAGATGTAAGACAGGTTTTTTGTTGTGTTTATAACGTCTGACGGCTCGTGTCCTCAGGAATAAGTATCGTGTATTCAATCATGCCGTCATGCCGTGCCTTTTTCACTTTTGCATCAACACCAGCAAGCTTCATGACGTTGACAGCCTTGTTCACCGTGTTGAAAAATAGCTTGACATCTCGCAAAATCGGCGACCGCTTTTTGTAGCTCTGCTTGACTTTTTCCTGTTTTTCCAACGCAAAAATGTACTTTTCTGTTGCCTCAACATTCAACTTGTTTGCCACA
The DNA here is from genome assembly GCA_017458445.1 of Ruminococcus sp. Lineage (GTDB taxonomy): Bacteria > Bacillota > Clostridia > Oscillospirales > Ruminococcaceae > FB2012. The sequence continues at coordinate 23,643 of JAFTAX010000036.1, forward strand.
ACAGCCGCAAGAATGTCACGTCGCTGCTCTTCACTGTCCAGCTTCAGCAAAGCCCTTGCGTGCCGTTCAGTCAGACCATTTTTAACAATTATCTGTCGCTCTGGTGCAGTCAGTTTCAAAAGCCTGAGCTTGTTCGCAACGGTCGATTGTGCCATGCCAAGCCTGAGTGCTGCGTCTTCCTGCGTCATGTCATATTGTCGGATCAGCAACGCTATCGCCTCAGCTTCTTCAAAAAAGTTCAGATCAGCACGCTGAATATTTTCAATAAGTGCAAGCACTGCCGACCGCTCGTCCGATATGTCTACCAATATACATGGTACAGACCGCAGTCCCGCAAGCCTTGCAGCACGCAATCGTCTCTCGCCTGAAATCAGCTCAAAATGCCCGTCCTGTCGCCTGACCGTCAACGGCTGGATAATTCCGTCTTGCGAAATAGATTTTGCTAAAGACGCCAGCTCCTTTTGGTCAAAATGCTTTCTCGGCTGATTTGGATTCGGACGGATAAGCCCGATTGCAACCTCAACGACACGCCCAAGTTCTTTTACCTGTGGAGAAAGCGATTTTTCTCTCGTTTTTGTAAGTATACTCAAAGCAATTCCTCCTTTTTCTTGATTATAGCATTGTCGGGAAATAAAATAAATACAATTATGCAATGAAAAAATCGTAAAAATCCGAGCGTAATCCAAGATAAAATGAGTGATTCCTTGCGTTTTGACATAAATCTGCAAGCCGTTTGCCGAAAAATATCACAAAATGTTCCACGTGGAACATTTTACAAACAGCACAACAAATTTTTATAAAAACCCCTTTTCAAATGGCAAAAAATGTAGTATAATTAAAATATAGAGTAAAAACATCTGATAAAAACAGAACGGAGAATAAAATGAGTAAAGTTTTTGCTGTTTCAAACCAAAAGGGCGGTGTCGGAAAGTCAACAACCGTTGTTAATCTTGCCGCAGCTTTTGGAAGCAAAGGGAAAAAAGTGCTTATAGTTGACCTTGATCCGCAGGGCAACACCACAACAAGCTATGGAATACGTAAGAAAAGTATCCGAAACACCGCTTACGAGGTGCTTATGGGCGACTGCAACCTGCTGGAAGCAATTGTTCCGACCGAATTTCGTGGCGTGTCAATTGTGCCGACAACGCAGAAGCTGTCGGGTGCAGCGGTTGAGCTTATGGCTGAGCAAAATCGTGGTGCAAAGCTTCGTGAAGCGTTAAAAGATGCAGGCGATTTCTATGATTACATTCTGATTGACTGCCCGCCAACGCTCGATATGCTGACGATAAACGCACTTGTTGCCGCAAATTCGGTGATAATTCCGCTGCAGTGCGAATTTCTGTCGCTTGAGGGCTTGGTCGAGCTGAAACGCACAATCGACAGAGTAAAAAGCGTCTGGAATCCAGACCTCGAAATCGAGGGCATACTCTTCACAATGTACGTCGAGCGGTATAAAGTCACAGGGCAGATTGTTAAGGAAGTCAAGCAGTATTTCGATAAAAAGGTGTTCTCAACGGTGATACCAAGAAATGTTGCACTGTCGGAAGCACCGAGCTTCGGACAGCCTGTGATGTACTACGAGAAAAAGGCAAAAGGTGCAAAAGCTTATGACGAGCTTGCACGGGAAATACTGAAAAAAGAGAAAAAATAACAGAAGGAAGGTTAAAACGTGGGCAAAAAAGATAGACTAAAACACGGTCTGGCAGCACTTTTCGAGGACAATTTCCACGAAGTCGAGGAAGATACCCCGAAAAATGATACCGATTCGATAAAAATGGTAAGAGTTTCACTGCTTGAGCCGAATAAAAACCAGCCAAGACGTGAATTTGACCAGGAAAAGCTGATGGAGCTTGCTTCAAACATCTCTCAGCACGGTGTTTTGCAGCCGATTCTGGTAAGACCGCTCGATAACGGCAGCTATCAGATTGTTGCAGGCGAGCGACGCTGGAGAGCCGCAAGGCTGGCCGAGCAAAAGGAAGTTCCAGTCTATATAAAGGAGCTTACCGACCGTCAGGTCGCACAGGTTTCGCTCGTTGAAAACCTGCAAAGAGAGAATTTGAACCCTTTGGAAGAAGCGGAAGCATATTCAAGGCTTTGCGAAGAGTTTAATATGACGCACGAGGATATTGCGAGAACGGTCGGCAAATCCCGATCCCAGATTTCAAATTCACTGCGTTTTCTAAAGCTTTCCGATGAAGTCAAGGATATGCTAAAAGCAGGAACTATATCACCAGGTCACGCAAAAATAATTGCATCTGTTGAGGACAAAAAGCTTCAGACAGAGCTTGCAAACGCCGTAGTTTCGGGTGATATGTCGGTAAGAGAGTTTGAAAAATTCGTTGCAGACAGAGCAAAAACGGACGAGAAATCGGCAAAAAAGAAAAAGTCAAATGTCAAAAAGCAAGACCCTTATCTTGTCGAAGCAAAGCTCGCGCTCGAAAAGGAATACGGTCGCAAAACCGTCCTCACGCAAGGTAAAAAAGGCGATATAACAATGCAAATCACCTTTTCCGACATGGACGATTTCAAGTCAGCCATGGCAAAACTAAAAGGATAAATAAGTTTCATCTGTAGAGTGTTCCACGTGGAACACTTACGACTATATCAATAAAAGGAGAATAAAAAATGCTGGATATTAAGCTTTTAAGAACCAACCCGGAAATTGTCAAGGAAAACATCAAAAAGAAGTTTCAGGACGAAAAAATAGCACTTGTTGATAAGATTGTAGAAATGGACAAGGAGTTCCGTGCAACAAAAACAAGGTGTGACGAGCTTCGTTCAAAGCGAAACACAATGAGCAAGCAGATTGGCGGACTCATGGCAAAGGGACTGAAAGACGAAGCAGAAAAGGTAAAAGATGAGGTTAAGCAGATCGGTGAGGAGCTGGCACAACTTGAGCTCAAGGAAACCGAGCTTGAAGCTGAAATTCGTGAAAACATGATGGTAATCCCGAATATCATCGACGATTCAGTGCCGATTGGTAAGGACGACAGCGAAAATGTCGAGATTGAGAAGTTCGGCGAGCCGTTCGTGCCTGATTATGAAGTGCCATATCACGTTGACATTATGGAAAGGCTCAACGGAATCGACCTTGATTCTGCAAGAAAAACAAGCGGCAACGGCTTTTACTACCTCTGCGGCGACATCGCAAGACTCCACTCTGCGATTTTGTCATATGCAAGAGATTTCATGATTGACAAGGGCTTCACATATTACATTCCGCCGTACATGATTCGTTCAAATGTCGTAACAGGCGTTATGAGCTTTGCCGAAATGGAGGGCATGATGTACAAAATTGAGGGCGAGGACCTCTACCTTATCGGCACCTCTGAGCACTCAATGATAGGCAAGTTTATCGACACAATCACGCCTGAAAGCGAGCTTCCAAAGACACTGACAAGCTACTCACCGTGCTTTAGAAAAGAAGTCGGAGCACACGGAATCGAGGAGCGTGGCGTCTACAGAATCCACCAGTTTGAAAAGCAGGAAATGATTGTTGTCTGCAAACCTGAAGAGAGCATGCAGTGGTACGACAAGCTCTGGCAAAACAGCGTTGAGTTCTTCAGATCCCTTGATATCCCAGTTCGTACATTGGAATGTTGCTCAGGCGATCTTGCAGACTTGAAGGTCAAGAGCTGTGATGTCGAGGCATGGAGCCCAAGACAGAAAAAGTACTTCGAGGTCGGAAGCTGTTCAAACCTCGGCGACGCACAGGCAAGACGTCTTGGCATCAGAGTCAAGGCAGAGGACGGTTCAAAATACCTCGCACATACGCTCAATAATACAGTAGTTGCACCACCAAGAATGTTGATTGCATTCCTCGAGAACAATCTCAACGAGGACGGCTCAATCAGAATCCCTGAAGCACTCAGAATGTACATGGGCGGAAAAGAAGTAATAAAATAAAAAGCAGCACCGATATAGTGCTGTGTTACAGTTTATTGAGGGAAACCCTTTAGAAAAAGGGTTATCCCTCAAACTCCTTTCCTAAACCTTTTAACGCATTTTTCAACAAAGGACATAAAGCCCTTGTTGAAAAATGAATCAGATGATTTAAAAAGAAAACAGGAGAAAGCCTTTTGCCAAAGATTTCCCCTGAATAAGTTGCAAGGCAGTACCATGTAGGTACTGCCTTTTATTTATAAATTCTATTTTCCAACGCAAAACTTCGAGAACACTTCATTTACTACCGCTTCCGATGCCTTTTCGCCAGTAAGCTCGAGCAGAGCATTCGCCGCATAGTCAATCGTCACCGTGACAGCGTCAAGTGTCGCACCAAGCCGCAGATCGTTTAACGCTTGTTCAAGGTATTTTTTCGCTGTTTCGGCACAAGCCTTCTGTCGCTCGTTGGCAAAAATAGTGGAGTCAGGGTCATAAGCGTTCAGCTTGAAAATCTCCTCAACAGCTCGCTGAATATCACCCTTGCCCTCATTTAATTTTGCAGAAATCGTGATAACATAAGGGCTAAACTTTGTCAGCTCGTCCGCATCAACGCACGACTGAATGTCAGATTTGTTGAGCAAAATTATAAGGTGCCTGCCCAGTCCGTGTACATACTCCAAAAGCTCGAAATCTTCATCATCAAGAGGTTGCGACGTGTCAAAAACCGCCATAACCAAAGCCGCATTTTCAAGTCGCTTGCGAGCCAGTTCAACGCCGAGCTGCTCAACCTTGTTGTCCGTGTCCCTGATGCCAGCGGTGTCTGAAAGCTTCAGCGTCAGCTCGCCAAGCTTTGCCGATTCTTCGATAACATCACGAGTAGTGCCTGCAATATCTGTAACAATAGAGCGGTCAAAGCCCAGAAGCATATTCATTAGCGTTGACTTTCCAAC
>JAFTAX010000037.1 GCA_017458445.1 Ruminococcus sp.
CTGTAGTGGTTTTCAAGAATACCACAAACTTTATTGAATTCAGCAAATGCCTCTGGGAATTTCTCTTCCATTTCTGAGATATGCATTGGTGTACGAACACCAGCAACTACGTCTTCACCCTGAGCATTTGTAAGGAACTCACCAAAGAGGCCCTTGTCACCAGTAGCTGGGTCACGGGTAAATGCAACACCAGTACCGCAATCGTCACCCATGTTACCGAATGCCATTGCCTGTACGTTAACAGCAGTACCCCATGAATAAGGAATATCATTATCTCTTCTGTAAACGTTAGCTCTTGGGTTGTCCCATGAACGGAAAACAGCCTTAACAGCACCCATGAGCTGTTCCTTAGGATCTGATGGGAAGTCATCGCCAATCTTAGCTTTGTATTCAGCCTTGAACTGACCAGCAAGTTCCTTAAGATCTTCAGCTGTAAGGTCAACGTCCTGAGTAACGCCCTTCTTAGCCTTCATTTCGTCGATAAGCTCTTCAAAATACTTCTTACCAACTTCCATAACTACGTCAGAATACATCTGAATGAATCTTCTGTAGCAGTCCCAAGCCCATCTTGGATTGTTTGATTTCTTAGCAATAACTTCAACAACGTCTTCGTTAAGACCGAGGTTGAGGATTGTGTCCATCAGACCAGGCATTGATGCTCTTGCACCTGAACGAACAGAAACGAGGAGTGGATTTTCCTTGTCACCGAACTTCTTACCTGTGATTTCTTCCATCTTTCCAACGTACTCATTGATTTCTGCCATAATATCAGGATTGATCTCACGGCCGTCCTCATAGTACTGTGTACAAGCTTCAGTTGAAATTGTGAAACCCTGTGGAACTGGGAGACCCATTCCTGTCATTTCAGCAAGGTTAGCACCTTTACCACCGAGAAGCTCTCTCATGTTAGCATTACCTTCTGAGAAAAGATAACAATACTTCTTTGCCATTGGTTTATACCTCCAAAATTTTTATATTTCCGCCACCGCTAAAGTAAAAATAACTGCACTTTGGCGACCTGTCAGTAATAAACAAGCCGTCAGGTGTACGGTAGTAACTATATTATAACAGATTTTAAGAAAAATTACTATAGTTTTTGCCAATTTTTTTGTATAGCATTTTTCACAATCTTTGATTCATGTTTACATACATGATTCATTATAAGTGCATAAATGGAGAGCTAACTCTTTAATAAAACAACTATATTGACTTTTGAACTCTCTAATGCTATAATCATATAAAAAGGAGGCGTTAATATGGATCTTAACGATAAGTCAACATTTTCAACTGCATCAGGTAAAGACTTGCATTATGTTGTTCTTCAGGTTACTTTGAAGGAAAAGTTTTTGGGAACAGGTTCAGGAAACCTGACTGAGCTTGAGGAATGCATCAATCACCAGGCAAGCAAAGGCTATCGTCTGCACACTATCACCACTTCTAACGGCGGAAGCAAAGGCTTTATGGGTGGCGACAGAATTCAGGCAACTTTGGTATTTGAAAAGATTGGTTGATAATTATTGTGATATAAACAAAAGCTTCTGAATAATCGGAGGCTTTTGTTTTTTCTTTTTTATAATGGCACGGCTTGACCAAAAAAGTAGAAATATATTGGGATTTAATAGCAATCTACATAATGCAAACGTTTAAGATTTTCAAGAGTATGTGAAAAAATAACCTTGACGAAACAGGTAGTGTACATTATAATATAAGTGATAATACACTATTATTTTATTCTAAAATTCTAATAAATTGAGGAGAAGTCTATATGGAGAATAATGTAGTTATCCTGGCTGGCGGACAGGGAAAAAGAATGAAAACAGACAAGCCAAAGGTGCTTTGTAACGTACTTGGCGAGCCTATGATTGAATGGGTTATAACCGCCTGCGAAAATGCAAAGCTTAATAAGATATGCGTTGTCAAGGGCTTTGCGGCTGAAAAGATAGATGAATATGTGGATAATCGTCAGTCAAAAGCCGAAATTAAGACGGTTATGCAGCAAGAACGCCTTGGAACAGGCCATGCAGTTATGCAGGCTAAGGACTTCCTTGAAGCACATAAGGACGGAAACACGCTTATTCTTTGCGGTGACGCACCTTTCATTGACGCTGATACAATCAACGAAGCACTGGAGCTTCACAAAGAAAAAGGCTGCAGCGTAACAGTTGTAACTTCACGAGTTGAAAACCCGACAGGATATGGCAGAATTGTCAGAACAGATGACGGTATCAGCGGTATTGTTGAGCATAAAGATTGCAATCCTGCACAGCTTGCAATAACGGAAATAAATTCGGGTTGCTATTGGTTCAAGACAGCTGATTTGCTTGACGTTTTGTTTGAGATTAAGCCTGACAATGCTCAGGGCGAATACTATCTTACGGATTGTATCGAGCTACTCATCGCAAAGGGCAAAACAGCTGACGCTTGCATTTCACATAATCCAAACGTTGCTTTGGGTGCAAACGACAGACGTGGTCTGCTTATGCTTAATGATATTGCAAGACATGAGATCATCGGCAAGTTCCTTGATGAAGGCATTGAGTTTACCTGTACAGACGGCGTAAGTATCGGAAATAACGTTACTATCGGTGCTGGAACAGTTATCCATGCAGGCGTTGTTCTCAGGGGCAACACTACAATCGGCAAGAACTGTATGCTCGGCAACAACTGCATTATTGAGAACACAACTGTTGGCGATAATGTAAATCTCAACAATGTACAGGCGTATGAGTCTGTGATTGAAGATGACGTGAAAATCGGGCCTTATGTACAGCTCAGACCAAATTCACATATCAAGCGTGGTGCTAAGATAGGCGATTTTGTAGAGATAAAGAACTCTACTGTCGGAGAAGGCACAGCGGTTGCACATCTAACATATATCGGCGATTCTGATGTCGGAGCAAACGTAAACTTCGGCTGTGGCGTTGTTACGGTAAACTATGACGGCGACAAGAAGTTCCGTACAGTTATCGGCGACAATGCATTTATCGGCTGTAACACAAACCTTATTGCACCTGTCCGTGTCGGAAAGGGTGCATACACCGCTGCAGGTTCAACTATAACAACAGATATTCCTGACAATGCTCTTGCAATTGAACGTGGAAAAGCAGTTGTCAAGGAAGGATATGCAGAAAAGAAGCTGAAGGCTCGAACAGAGAAGTTTGAAAAGAAAAAATAAAGAGTAAGAACGCATAAGCCGTTTTTGACAAATTCAGTCAGAAACGGCTTAACTTTTTGCAATAAAACATTGACTTTTCTTTTATAATAATGTATAATAGATTTAATTATTGTAGTATAATGAAGTAATATTGCTTAATTGAAAAAGAGCATAAAAAAACAACGGAGAAACAAGGGTATGAAAGCTGTGGATTTAAACAATAAAACGATTATGATTACAGGTGCTGCCGGCTTTATCGGAGCAAATCTTGTAAAGAAACTTCTTGACAGTGAAAAAGACATTAAAATCGTCGGAATTGACAACATGAACGATTACTATGACGTTGAGCTTAAAAAGTCAAGGCTTGAGATGTTTTCAGGTGATGAAAGGTTTGAATTCACCCAAGGCTCAATAGCTGACATGGAGCTTATGACAAAGCTTTTTGAAAAATATAAGCCACAGGTTGTTGTAAACCTTGCCGCACAGGCAGGGGTAAGATATTCAATCACAAACCCTGACGCTTATGTTGAATCAAATCTCATAGGCTTTTATAATATTCTTGAGTGTTGCCGCAGATATCCTGTTGAGCATCTTGTTTATGCTTCAAGCTCATCGGTTTATGGCTCGAACAAAAAGATACCATACTCAACTGATGATAAGGTGGACAACCCTGTTTCACTATATGCCGCAACAAAGAAATCAAACGAGCTTATGGCTCATGCCTACAGCAAGCTTTATAACATTCCGTCAACAGGGCTTAGATTTTTTACTGTATACGGACCTGCAGGCAGACCTGATATGGCATACTTTGGCTTTACAAACAAGCTTATCAACGGTGAAACAATAAAGATTTTCAACTATGGCAACTGCAAACGTGACTTCACTTATGTTGACGATATTGTTGAGGGCGTAATAAGAGTTATGAAAAAAGCACCTGACAAGGCAACAGGTGAGGACGGACTACCGCTTCCGCCTTATGCCGTTTATAACATTGGTAACAATCATCCGGAAAACCTTCTGGATTTTGTGAACATTCTTCAGGAAGAACTTGTCCGTGCTGGTGTTTTGCCAGAGGATTATGATTTTGAAGCACATAAGGAGCTTGTTGCTATGCAACCAGGTGATGTGCCTATAACATTTGCGGACACATCTGCAC
>JAFTAX010000038.1 GCA_017458445.1 Ruminococcus sp.
ACCTTTGATGACGGCAGCTATAACAATTTGACGTACGTCCTGCCACTGCTTGAAAAGTATGACTTCAAAGCGACATTTTCAATTGTCGGCTCATTCTCCGAGTATGCCTGCGAGGAAGCAGAGCCATCACCAGCATACTCCTATCTCGACTGGAACGATATGATAAAAATGCAAAAAAGCAAAAGGTGCGAGTTTGCAAACCATACTTATGATTTGCATTCATTGACCGACCGCAGAGGCTGTCTGATGAAAAACGGTGAAACATATGAGCAGTTTCGCCACGTCTTTCTTGCCGATGTGTTCAAAACCCAGCACCTGCTTGAAGATAACTGCAATATTAAGCCAAAAGTCTTTGCATATCCCTATGGGCTTAGGTGCGATGCTGCCGAACGGCTGGTTAAGAATTCGGGCTTTCTCGCAAGCCTTTGTACAGAAGAGCGTATAAACAAAATAACTGTCGGGGATAATACCTGTTTATATAATCTCGGACGTGTAAACAGACCGGCATTTGTTGATACCGAAAGCTTTATGAAAGAGCATGATATTGATTAGTATTAATACGTTTTCATGTGGTAATATACCTTATAATATAGTTGACTTTTATATGGGTGCATGATATAATATAAGATAGTGTCTTTATGTATTAGGAGGTATAAATTATGGCAGTATTTAAGTTAGAACCTGCATTCAAAGATTATATATGGGGAGGTACACGTCTTAGGGACGATTTCAAGAAAAAATGTGACTTCGACAAGATTGCAGAAAGCTGGGAGCTTTCATGTCATAAGGACGGTCCAAGCACAATTGCAAACGGCGAGTATAAAGGCTTAACACTTGCTGAATATATTGAAAAAGCTGGTAAGTCTGTTCTTGGTACTGACTGCGAAAAGTTTGAAAATTTCCCTATTCTAATAAAGCTTATAGACGCTAAGGATAACCTTTCAGTACAGGTTCACCCTGATAACGACTATGCACAGCGTGTCGAGGGCGAATATGGAAAAACAGAAATGTGGTATATCGTTGACTGCGACGAGGGTGCAACTTTGCTTTATGGCTTTAAGGATACAATCTCAAAGGACGAGTTTGCAAAGCGAATTGCAGACAATACACTCCTTGAAGTGACAAATGCAGTACCTGTAAAGAAAGGTGATGTGTTCTTTATCCAGGCAGGCACACTCCACGCTATCGGAAAGGGTATTCTCATCGCCGAGATTCAGCAAAACTCAAACACAACATATAGAATTTACGACTATGGCAGAGTAGGAAAGGACGGCAAGCCAAGAGAGCTTCACGTTGACAAGGCTAAGGACGTAACAGATCTTTGTCCTGCAAAGTCTTATCCAGAAACACCTGTTGAGAAATACGACGGCTATACATCAAAGCTTCTCTCATCATGCGACTACTTCACAACCTATGCTGTTGATGTCAATACAAAAGCAGAATTTGATGCAGACGAAAAGTCATTCTTGAGCCTGCTAATTCTTGAGGGCGAGTGTACAATTTCCGCTGACGACAGTGTTAGTGCAAAAATGGGCGACAGCATTTTCATTCCTGCAGGCACAGGAAAAGTCACAGTAGACGGAAAGTGCAAAGCTATTCTTACAAAGGTTTAATCAACCAAAACGAAAGGGCAAGTGACAATGAGCTATTACATTGGTATTGACCTTGGAGGCACAAATATCAAAGCAGGCGTGGTTGACGAGAATTTCAACATTATCGCCAAAGCCAATTGCAAAACAAATCTTCCAAGGCCTGCGGAGGAAATCTGTGCCGATATGGCAGCTACAGCATTAAAAGCGGTTGACAACGCAGGACTCACCATTGACGATATACATTCAGTCGGAATTGGTGCTCCGGGTACAGCAAATTCTGAAGCAGGAATAATTGAATATTCAAACAACTTGGGATTTCTTGATTTTCATGTAGTCGAGAATATGAAAAAGCACATTTCAAAGCCTTGCTATGTAGAAAATGATGCAAACGCAGCAGCATACGGCGAGTATCTTGCAGGTGCAGCAATAGGTGCAAATGACGCTGTCTGCATAACTCTCGGCACTGGCGTCGGCGGCGTAATTATCATAAACGGCAAGATATATTCAGGCTGCAATTTTGCAGGTGCCGAGATAGGTCACACTGTCATTGACCCAAACGGTCCTGAATGCACCTGCGGAAGACACGGCTGTTTTGAAGTGTTCTCATCAGCAACAGGCCTTATTCGCATGACAAAAGAAGCGATGAACGATAATAAGGATTCACTTCTCTGGGCTGAAAGCGAAGCACAAGGCAAGGTTTCCGCAAGAACAGCATTTAATGCAATGCGTAAAGGCGACGATACTGCAAAAGCAGTGATAGATAAATATATCAAATATCTTGCTTGCGGAATAACAAATGTTATAAACGTGTTCCAGCCTGATATTCTCTGTATCGGTGGCGGTGTTTGTAACGAGGGTGACCCGTTGCTTGTACCGCTTAAAGAGCTGGTCGCAAAAGAGGTCTATACAAGAAATTCTGCAAAGAATACAAAAATCGTTATAGCACAGCTCGGCAATGATGCAGGCATAATCGGCGCTGCATTTTTAGGACTTGATAAACAATAAATTTTATGAAATGAGAGGTATGTTAAAATGGCATGTAATTATTTTTGTGACGGAGTTGACAAAGCTCCACAGCGTTCGCTATTCAACGCTTTAGGTTTTACAAAGGAAGAGATGCAAAAGCCTTTGGTTGGTATCGTTTCGTCTTACAACGAAATCGTACCAGGACATATGAACATCGACAAGATTGTTGAAGCAGTAAAGCTCGGTGTTGCAATGGCAGGCGGTACACCTGTAGTGTTCCCTGCAATCGCTGTTTGTGACGGTATCGCAATGGGACACGTTGGAATGAAGTATTCACTCGTAACCCGTGACCTTATCGCTGATTCAACTGAGTGTATGGCACTTGCTCATCATTTTGATGCACTTGTAATGGTGCCAAACTGTGATAAGAACGTACCAGGGCTCCTCATGGCTGCAGCAAGAGTAAACGTTCCGACAATCTTTGTATCAGGCGGACCAATGCTTGCAGGCCACGTTAAAGGCAACAAGACATCACTTTCAAGTATGTTTGAAGCTGTCGGCTCACACGCTGCAGGAAAAATGTCACTTGACGATGTTGAGGAGTTTGAAAATAAAGTCTGTCCAACTTGCGGTTCATGCTCAGGAATGTATACAGCTAACTCAATGAACTGCCTTACTGAAGCACTCGGTATGGGCTTGCGTGGAAATGGTACAATTCCAGCAGTTTATTCAGAGAGAATCAAGCTTGCAAAGCGTGCAGGTATGCAGGTTATGGAGCTTGTAAAACAGAATATCCGTCCTCGTGACATCATGACAGAAAAAGCATTCCAGAATGCACTCACAGTAGATATGGCACTTGGTTGCTCAACAAACTCAATGCTTCACCTGCCAGCTATTGCACATGAGTGTGGAATAGACCTTAATCTTGATATTGCAAACAGCATTTCAGCTAAAACACCAAACCTTTGTCACCTTGCTCCTGCAGGCCATACATATATGGAAGACCTAAACGAAGCAGGCGGTGTATATGCCGTAATGAAAGAGCTTACAAAGAAAGATTTGCTTAATACAGACATTATCACCTGCACAGGCAAAACGGTTGCAGAAAACATTGCAGACGCAGTAAATAAAGACCCTGAGATTATCAGACCTGTTGAAAATCCATATTCGCAAACAGGCGGAATTGCAGTGCTTAAGGGTAATATCGCACCTGACAGCTGTGTTGTTAAGCGTTCAGCCGTTGTTCCTGAAATGATGGCACACGAAGGACCAGCAAGAGTGTTTGACTGCGAAGAAGACGCAATTGACGCTATCAAGGGCGGAAAGATTGTTGACGGTGACGTTGTTGTTATCAGATATGAAGGTCCAAAGGGCGGTCCTGGAATGAGAGAAATGCTCAACCCTACATCAGCAATTGCAGGCATGGGACTCGGCTCAACAGTTGCACTTATCACAGACGGACGTTTCAGCGGTGCTTCCCGTGGTGCATCAATCGGCCACGTTTCACCTGAAGCAGCAGTCGGTGGACCAATCGCACTTATCGAAGAAGGCGACATTATCGCAATTGATATTCCTGCAAACACAATCAACGTTAAGGTGTCTGATGAAGTTTTGGCTGAAAGAAAAGCAAAATGGCAGCCAAGAGAACCAAAGGTTAAAACAGGATACCTCTCAAGATATGCAGAACTTGTTACTTCAG
>JAFTAX010000039.1 GCA_017458445.1 Ruminococcus sp.
GTAACCGTACTTTTCTCCGTAATCCGTTTCGCCATCAGAGTAAGAACCTCCCCCACTTGTAAACTTGCCATGTTCACCTCTTGGGTGGTCTTCTTCGTTCCAATCTGTTTTTATTATACCACTATTCTCAGACGATTGCAAGAGATTTTTAACCTCTTTCATAACGGCAACGATCTCGTCATCATGATTTTTCTCAGCTTTGGTTATCTGATTACGAAGTTGCATCATCAATGGGGCTTCTACTCCACTTCCTGAGCCTTGCTGTTTTTGCAATGCCAAAGGCAATTCTCCCCATTCCTCAGGGAAAGGCTCTGCAACTTCTCCAACAGCTTCATAAACTATGTCTTTTGCTTTATTAGGAGTCAATCCGCCTGCCTGATTTGCAATCGATAAGAGTTTAAACAAATCATCTGGATTAGTGATATCCGGTTCCATAAAATATGCTTCGACATATTTGAACTTATAACCATTGAGCAATCTGTTGTCAATTAACACTTTTTTCAGACTCTACCACACGTAGATTGACGAATCATCACAGTTGATTTATAATTGAGATAACAAATAATTTCAAGAGGTGATAATATGAATCAGGTCAAAACAGGCAACCTCATAAGGCTGTTTCGGACACAACACGGGCTAACACAAAAACAGCTTGCTGAACGTCTGAACGTCAGCGATAAGGCCGTGTCAAAATGGGAGCTTGGCAACGGTTGCCCTGATGTGTCGTTGCTGTCTGAACTGGCTGAAATCTTCGAGATAGATGTCCATGTCTTGCTCACGGGCGAGATAAATTTAAACGAAAGCGAGAAAGGCGATATGAAAAAGCTTAGTTTCTATGTCTGCAAAAAGTGCGGTAATATAATTACCTCAACATCTGATGCAAACGTGTCCTGCTGTGGTGATAAGCTCTCACCAATCGAGCCTGTAATGACAGATGATTCCGAGAAGCTTAATGTGCAGGATATCGGCGGAGAATGGTTTGTGTCGTCCGACCACGAGATGACAAAGGAGCATTACATTTCATTTGTTGCATATCTCTCCGACAACAGTGTTATGCTCTTTAAGCAGTACCCTGAATGGAATCTGCAATTCACAATGCCACTGTACAGAACAGGCCGCCTTGTCTGGTACTGTACAAAGCACGGATTATTCTGTCAGGATTTAAAAGATTATTGCAAATAAGCCCCAACTGTCCAGAAAAAGTTACCACAAACCCGAGAAAATGTGCTATAATATAGTTACAAATATATTATATTGGGGGTATAGCTATGAAATTCGGTAAATATGACAGCGACGAAGATATGTTCAATGACTTTGTCGGCTATAATTTAGTGAACGGCGATTCATCAGGCCCATCAGGCAACGGACCGTTCAGGCCAAAGAACGCTCTTACCATAATTGTGGTTGTTGTAATAATCACGCTTATTGTCGGAATTGTCAGTGCTATAGGTTCTGACCACAGAAGCAGCCGTTACAGCTACACAACTACACGAACTACTACAACCTCTCCGACTACAACTCGTCAGGCAGTCACAACCCGAAAGACATACACAAGCACACGCAGAACAACGACCTACAGAACCACTACCCGAAAGACGGACAGTATAAACATCAACGGCGATTATTACTATGATGCCGAGGATTTGTATGAAGATTACTATGATGATTTCTATGACTATGAAGATGCCGAAGATTACTTCAACGAGAACTACTGAGTTTGACGAAAACAGCCGAAAACATGCTTGATTTATAATGAAACATGTGGTATAATCTGAAAGCAAGATTAAAACATGGGAGAAATTATAAATGGTCATAAATGTATTAAAAAAAGCCGTTATATTCGTATTTGTATTAATTATCAGTATTATCATCATTGACGGTCCCCTAAACTCTCTATTGACAAATACAGTTGCTTTGTGGTTAATTCTGCCTATTTCTGCTGTGATTGGACTTATAATATGGGCAAAAAAACTATTTGACAAATATGAAAATACGCTTGAAAAAAACTTTAAGCTTGTTTTTATCATCTATCTTGCAGTTATGTTTATATTGCAGTTAGTTCCTGTTGGAACACTTAGGTTTGTACCAAAATGGGATTTAGATGCTGTATTTGGCGGAGCAATAAGCTGGATTAAAAACGGAGATTTGCATGAATACAATGATTATTTCTTGTGGTTCCCGAACAATTTCGGCTTGTTGACAATATACAATGTAATATTTTCTATAGGACATTTTTTCTTTGGTGAGAAAACTGATTATTATATGATTGCCACAGTTATGGCCTGTATATCGCTGACTGCAACAAGGTTTTCAATCGTTATGATATGCAAAAAGCTTTTAGGTACGACTTCCTCATATCTTGCAATGCTGATTATGTTGTTCTGCCCGGTTATGTATTTCATGAGTGCAGTTTTTTATACAGATGTACTTTCCATGTGGGCTACACCTCTTGCAATCCTTTTATTCATAAAAGCTTATGAGAACCATGATAAAATAAAAAAACCTTTGCTTTATATTGCTTCAGCAGTTGCAGCGACATTTGGTGCTGAGATAAAATTCACTGTAATTATAATCGTAATTGCTCTTGCAATCAGCTTGCTTATACGAGGTGAATTCAAGGAACTTTGCATATTTGGTGCAACACATCTTGTTATATTCACAATAGTATTCACAAGTTTTAATGCTCTTTACAACGCTAATTTTGACAATAAAATTGCCGAAGAGAGAAACACTCCTATTCTTCACTGGATAATGATGGGAGCTTCTGAAAACGGCAGTTATAATGGTGAAGACTATGAATTTACACGTTCATTCATCGACACCGATGAACGAGACCGTGCAATTAAGGACGAGCTTATCAAGCGATACAAGAATTATGGCATTGACGGAACAATGAATCTTTGGAAAGCCAAGACTCTCAAAGATTTTGGTGATGGCACACTCGGCATATCTGATTTTCTTGATGACAATGTAGTAAAACATTCATCACTGCATGAGTTTTTGCTTTATAACGGAAAACACTACAATAAATGGAATACTATTTGTACAGAATATTTACTTGTTATGCTGATATTCATGCTGTTATCCGTGAAGAAGCTACTTATGGATAAGAAAATTTCATCAATACAAGAATGTATCATGCTTGCATTATATATGTGCATTTCGGGACTTTGGATATTCCTTATGTTCTGGGAAGCAAGTGCAAGGTACTTCTCTAATTTTTACGGACTGATATTGCTCGGCAGTGTATTAGGAATCAGTATTGTAATCCCTAAAAAAGAAAGCACAACTAATGAATAATGAATGCCTAAGCATTTGCATAAACTAAATAATAGTATTATAGTCGAAAGACAGACAACCATTTTGACATCATTAAAGAAGTTCTGAAAGAAACAGCCCTGATAAGCGTAAAGCTTATCGGGGCTGATATGTTTGTTATAGTATCTCTTGATTTTGCCGTAGGCAAATTAAAAACGGTGACACACAAAATCTGAATTTAATCAAACTGTGTGTCATCTTTTGCACTTTCTCTGGAATTTGCCAAAGGCAAATTCGGGCGGTGACAAAGAAACTCTGTTGATATCAAGCTTAGAGTCACCGCTTTGAACACGGCTCAAGTCTGATTGAGCCACCAATAATCAAAAACGCAACCAACCTCAACTGCCTCACCAGATCGCAGAAACCTATACGCTAACCGGACGTTGAACACGGTTAAAGTCTGATTGCGTACCATAAAATAAAAGGCTCAGCACTCAATCGCTTCGTGCCAAGCCTTTTATTTTGGTGCCGCTAACCGGACTTGAACCGGTACGGATGTTACTCCGAGGGATTTTAAGTCCCTTGTGTCTGCCTATTCCACCACAGCGGCCAACATATAGTATTATATACTAATTGCTACCTTTTGTCAATAATCTTTTTACGCTTCTCAACAGCATATCCCTTGAAAATGCAATCTATTCATGATATAATAAAGGATAAGCTAAAAAAGCAGATAAATGGTATTGTATAAAAGGATTGGACATAATTATGAGTATATGGGATATTTTCAACAGGCTCTCGGCTGAGAAGGAACAGTCGGGCAAAATCGAATATATTATCGCAGGGCTTGGCAACCCGGGCATCCAATATGAGCGTACACGCCACAACGCTGGATACATGGCAGTATCTTCCCTTGAGAAAAAGTATGGCTTTGATGTAAAGACGCACAAGTTTAAATCACTCATCGGCGAAGCAACAATTGCTGGCAAGAGATGTCTTGTGATGAAGCCTGAAACATACATGAACAACAGTGGCGAAGCTATCGCACTTGCGATGAAGTTTTACAAAATCCCATTGGAAAATGTGATTGTCATCTTTGACGACATATCCCTTGAGCCGTCGCAGATGCGAATAAAGAGAAAAGGTTCATCAGGCGGTCACAACGGCTTAAAGAGCATTATTGCCCTTTGTGGTGGTGAAAACTTTCCGAGAGTAAAAATCGGCATAGGCAACAAGCCTAATCCTTTTTATGACCTTGTCGACTGGGTAATTGGCAATTTCACCGATGCAGAGCAGAAAAAAATAGACGAGGTCTGCCTTAAAGCCTGCAATGCAATAGAACTTATTGTTCAGGGCAGAATAAATGACGCTATGAACGACTATAATTGATATAAAAGAATGGAGATCTTATGACTATTTTCAGTCAGATGTGCCGTCAGCTTCCCGTGTATCAGGAGCTGTTTTCCACGGTGGAAAAAGGCAATACTCCCTGTGGCATAACGGGTGTTTCCAGCATTCACAAAGCACAGATTTCTGCCGAGCTGTCAACAGCAAAGCCCGTGCTTTTGATATGTGATGACGAAGCTTCAGGGCTTCGGCTTGTCGGCGACATAAACACTATGTCAGGGGCTGAAATTGCCTGGCTGTTTCCTGCAAGAGATTACAATTTTGCATATCTTGAGGGAATGTCAAAAGAGTATGAGCATAAGAGAATAGAGGCGCTTTCTGCTATATTGACGGGAAAGTGCCGTGTTTGCGTTGCGTCAGTTGAAGCCTGCATGCAAGGCACCGTTCCGAAGGATATACTCTCTGACTATTCATTTACAATTAAATCAGGCAGTGAAATAAACATACCTGAGCTGTCGCAAAAGCTGGTTGCATCAGGCTACAGTAAAACCGACCGAGTTGAAGGTCAGGCACAATTCTCTGTAAGAGGCTCGATTATTGACATCTTTCCTGTGCAGGATAAAACACCTGTGAGAATCGAGCTTTGGGGCGACGAAGTTGACATGGTGTCATATTTTGATGCTGAAACTCAACGCCGAACTGAAGCTATTGACAGCATTGACATCTTCCCTGCACTTGAAATAATCTTTCCGTCTGATGAAATTTTGCTTGAAAAAATGCAGGAGCTGTCAAAGACCGTCAGAGGTAAAAATGCACCTAAGATCAAAGAACATATCTCTAAAGATACAGAGCTTGTAAAAAGCGGTATAACGCTTACAAATCTCGATAAATACTATAATCTCGCTTATGATAGAACCTACACCGTGCTTGATTATTTTTGTGACGGTATCTGCATTTTCTCGGAGTATCACAACTGTCTTGAGGTTTCAAAGGCTGTGATGACACAGCTTTCGGAGGACATAAAGCTTCTCTATCAGGACGGAATCTTGTTTAAACGTCTTGACGGATTCTACATTGATTTTCCTACGCTCACAGCCAAGGCTTTAAAGCTGCCGACCGTCTTTCTTGATACATTCATGCGTGGCAACGGCGAGATAAAGCTTAAAAAGCTTATCAATTCAGATTGCCGTCAGACAGGAACCTGGGGCGGAGATATTTCACACCTTGTTGAAGAGCTGCAAAGCCTTTGTGACAATGATTATTGTACCGTTGTGCTTGCAGGCTCTGAAAAAACAGTGCCGATAATCGTGTCCGATTTGCGTGAAAAAGGCATACCAGCACTCGAGCTTAAAGATGACGCACAGATTCTCCCGAGAATAGTTTATGTCCGCACGGGAAGTCTGTCAGGCGGATTTGACTATCCTGATATAAAGTGTGCAGCAATAACGCAGATGAAGGCTATGAATGCCCGCAAAAAACCTGCATTGAAAAAGAAAAAAGGCGAAGAGATAAAGAGCCTCTCTGACGTTACAGCAGGCGATTTAGTCGTTCATGCAATTTACGGAATAGGCAAGTTTGTGGGAATCAGAAACCTTGAAACAAATGGTGTTACAAAGGATTATATAACAATAAAATATGCAGGCACCGACGTGCTGTATGTGCCTGTAACACAGCTTGACCTTGTGTCAAAATATATAGGCCCGAAGGACGACAGCGGTGTAAAGCTTAACAAGCTCAATTCTATGGAATGGCACCGCACAAGAACAAGGGTAAAGTCGGCTGTAAAGGACATGGCAAAAGAGCTGACACAGCTTTATGCACAAAGGCAAATGGCAAAAGGCTTTGCTTTTTCAAAAGATAACGACTGGCAGAATGACTTTGAGGAGCGTTTTGACTATCAGGAAACTGATGACCAGCTCAGGTCGGTTAATGAAATAAAAGAAGATATGCAAAAGCCTGTTCCGATGGATAGACTCTTGTGTGGCGATGTCGGCTTTGGCAAAACCGAAGTCGCATTCCGTGCTGCATTCAAATGTATGCTCGACTCAAAGCAGGTTGCAATACTTGTGCCGACAACAGTCCTTGCATGGCAGCATTACCAGACGGCAATCAAACGCTTTGAGCATTTTCCGATAAAAGTCGAGCTGCTCTCACGATTCAGAAAGCCAAAAGAGCAACAGGCAATAATCAGAGAGCTTAAACGTGGCACGATTGATATGGTAATCGGCACTCACAGGCTTGTGCAAAAGGACGTTGAGTTCAAGGATTTAGGTCTTGTTATAATTGATGAGGAACAGCGTTTCGGCGTTGCACACAAGGAAAAATTCAAGGCAAATTTCAAAGGCGTGGACGTGCTGACCTTGTCAGCAACACCAATCCCGAGAACGCTTAACATGGCAATGAGCGGAATCCGTGATATGTCGGTTATTGAAGAACCACCGCAGGACAGACAGCCTGTCCAGACGTACGTTATCGAGCATAATGACGGCGTTATTGCACAGGCAATTGCAAAGGAGCTAAGGCGTGGCGGACAGGTTTATTATATCCACAACAGGATTGAAACAATACAGCGTACAGCCTCAAAGCTGAAAAAGCTTCTGCCTGATGCAAAAATCGGTATTGCACACGGTCAGACATCAGAAACCCAGCTTTCAGACGTCTGGCGACAGCTTATCGACCACGAGATTGACGTTCTTGTCTGCACAACGCTGATTGAAACCGGCGTTGATGTGCCGAATGTCAACACGCTTATAATCGAGGACGCTGACAGGCTCGGTCTTGCACAACTCTATCAGCTTCGTGGACGTGTCGGACGTTCAAGCAGACGTGCCTTTGCATATTTCACATTCAGGCGTGGCAAGGTACTGACAGACATAGCAGCAAAACGCCTTACCGCAATAAAAGAATTTACACAGTTTGGCTCAGGCTTCAGGATTGCACTGCGTGATCTTGAGATACGAGGTGCAGGCTCAATTCTGAGTGGCAGACAGCACGGTCACATGGAAGCTGTCGGATATGATATGTACCTGCGACTGCTCAATGAAGCTATTGCAGAACAAAAAGGTGAGGCACTGCCGCACTCACCAGAAGACTGCCTTGTGGATATTGCAATTGACGCATTTATCCCTGAGAATTATATCGAAAACCTTGCACAGCGAATTGAAGCTTACCGAAAGATTGCCTCAATCATAACTGAAGAGGACAGCCGTGATGTTATTGACGAGCTTATCGACCGCTACGGCGAACCACCGAAAGCTGTTATGGGACTTATAAACGTTGCACTTACAAGAAACATGGCTTCAAAGCTGAAAATTACGGAAGTATCCCAGCGTGGACAAACGCTCATTTTCTGTATCAGCCAGCCTGAGATTGCACAGATTCAGGCGTTGTCTGCAAAGTATAAAAACCGCATTAAGTTTGTTGACGACAAAAAGCCGCATTTCAGCGTAACGCTTGATAAAAAGCAAAAGGCATCAGACCTTATGACCGAGGTTATAAAGACGATGACCGATGCGTAATGACAAAAATATAACCCGAAAACAACAATAGTTGCTTTCGGGTTTTTGCTTTATAAGCTTATTTGCAAAGCTCTTTTGCAAGTGCAAGTATCTGTTCTTTTGTTTCTTCGTTTACAGCTGACATGATCTTAACTGTCGGCTCAACAAAAGTAATATCCTTGCTCTTTTCAAACTTAGCTTTCATTACTCTTACAGCAGCAGGTGCCCATGAACCGTTTTCAATCATTGCAATCTTCTTGTTCTGGAAGTTTCTCTCTAAGAGTTCATCAATGAATGTTCGCATATATGGGAAAATATCAGCGTTATAGGTTGTTGTTGCAAGGACAACTGTGCCATATCTGAAAGCATCCTCAACAGCTTCAGCCATATCTTCTCTTGCAAGGTCATTAACAGCTACCTTAGGGCAGCCGTTTTCTTCAAGCGCCTGTGCCAGAAGCTCAACAGCCTGACGTGTATTTCCATAAACTGATGTATATGCAATAACAATGCCTTCACTCTCAACGCCATAAGATGACCATGTGTTATAAAGGTCGAGATAATAGCCGAGATTTTCAGTCAGCATCGGACCATGGAGCGGACAAATTGTCTGAACGTCAAAAGCTGCAACCTTTTTGAGAACAGCCTGTACCTGTGCACCGTATTTTCCGACAATGCCGAAGTAATAACGTCTTGCCTCACAAGCCCAGTCCTCGTCAGTATCAAGAGTACCGAACTTTCCAAAGGCATCGGCTGAAAACAAAATCTTATCCTTGCTTTCATAAGTCATTATAACCTCAGGCCAGTGCACCATCGGAGCTGTGACAAAATGAAGCTCATGAGCTCCAAGGCTGAGTGTATCATTCTCGCCGACAGCCATTCTTCTGTCTGCAAAATCAGTTCCAAAGAAGTTTTTCATCATAACAAATGACTTGTCGTTTGAAACCACAACCGCATTCGGATACTGCTCCATAAAGTCAAGAATGCTTGATGAGTGGTCAGGCTCCATGTGCTGAACGATAAGATAATCAGGCTCTCTGCCCTTAGTTGCAAGTCTAACGTTGTCAAGCCATTCCTTTGTGAAATGATGGTCAACAGAGTCCATAACAGCAATCTTGTCATCAACTATAACGTATGAATTGTAAGCCATGCCGTTAGGAACGTCAAAATGCCCTTCAAACAGGTCAATATCCTTATCGTTCACACCTGCATATATAATGTTTTCTGCTAGTTTCATTCTAATAACCCCTTTTTAATACACTTATTCTTCTTTTACAAAATCTGAGCCTGGAACTCCACAAAGCGGACATACATAATCCTCTGGCATATCATCGCCTTCATAAACATAACCGCATACTGGGCATACATACTTTGTCATTTTCTTTTCCTCCTTTTTAACAGTAATTTTTACAAAATCAGATGCAGGGTGCTTACAAAGCGGACAAATAAAATCCGCAGGTAATTCTTCGCCCACATATTCATAGCCACAAATCGTACAACGCCAGATAGTTTCACCTTCCTTTGTTGTTCCGACAGCCTGTGGCTTCGGCTTAATATTATCTAAATAATATTCATAAGTAACAGACGGCACAGCACTTAGCACCTTCATATCAGTTATCTCACCGACAAACATTGTGTGAGAACCAAGGTCCAGTGTTTTGTCAACCTTTGCCGAAATATATGCGTTCGTGCCTTTTGTGATATAGTACAAACCATTTGCACCACGCTCGCAGTCATTGAATCCAGCAAACTTGTCGGTATCCTTTCCGCTCTGGAAACCAAAATGCTCAAACAAGGCAAACTGAGCGTCCTGACTGATAACCGACACCGTAAACACACCGCTTTTCACAATCATATCATGCGTGAAATTCAGCTTATTGACACAAATGCTCAGCTGATTTGGCTCTGACGCTGCCTGAATAGCGGTGTTGATAATACAGCCGTTATCCTTGCTGTCCTCTTTCGCCGTCAAAACGAACAAGCCGTAGCTAAGCTTATACATTGCTTTTTTATCCATTAGGCACAACCTCCTTTTATGCTTTTCACATCATTATAAAAAGCACCATTACTTATAAAAATTATACACTATTCTCTTGCTTCTTTCAATTGATTTTCTGCACAATAATTTACTTTATAACATAGCAAGTTGCATAATAAATAGCGTAGCAGTTATTAAACTACTACGCTTTATCTTTAAGCCAAGTCTTGAGTAGAAAAAACAGTTCATTATTGTTTCAGAAGTATCTTTGTCAGCTTATTCTGAATAGGTTTTTCAACATACTTATGTACAACGACTGTTAAGACAGCTGTTCCAATAATTGATACTGCTAATCTGAACAAAAGAAAGCTTCTTGTGTTACCAAAAGTATTAACATCAAACTTGTCAATAATAGCACAAAATGTTATGCCGTGAACAAGATACAAAGTATATGAATGTTCATCCAGGTAATCAAGCACTTTGATTGCTTTTTCGTTTTTAATACTAACCTCATTTGATGCTATAATAACAGTAGCAAAAATAGCTGATACAACAAATAACTCTGAGCCATTTATCGCCTTTGATATATAGCCGTTCCATTCACAGAATTTTGTAACAAAAACAAGTAACTGCAAACCAAACAACGTAACAAACATACGATTATCCTTTTTAGCTTGATATACCAGAATGCCAACAAGAAAACAAGGCATATATGTGAGTGAACTAAACCAACCTTGAAACGTCGTTTGTATCAATAATGAAACACCTAAAGAAATAGCTAATACTATTGCAGAGCTTGATGTTGATTTCATTATCCTAATAAAAAAAGGAGCCAATATGTAAAACATTAAGAATACAGGAATGGTCCACGTTATGCCAATGTTACTCCAAAAATAGCCTTCCGATGGGACTATACCGTTCAAACAAAAAATATATCTCAACCAGCCAAGATGCATATCATCTTTTGGAACATCTCTGAAAACAAATGATTCTGTTATAAAAAATACGAGTATTGAAAAATAGTATAACGGAAGAATTCGTATTACCCTTTTCTTATAGAACTGAGCTATGGTTTTCCCATTCAACAAAGAAAAGCAAACTAAGTATCCACTAACCACAAAAAACAATTCAACCCCGTATCTTCCTAATTGTGAAAAACCATAAAGGTTATCTGAAAATCTATTAAGCTTTAACCTTTGTCCAAAATGGCAAAAAAAGACCGCAAGACAAGCACATATTCTTAGAATCTGAATGCCTCTGTCTGTTAACTTTTGTTTTTCATTAGTCAAGATTATGTTCCTCCTTACAATTTAA
>JAFTAX010000040.1 GCA_017458445.1 Ruminococcus sp.
GATACTTTCAACTAAATATCCTCCAAAAAAGCATCAGATCTTTGAATATCCGAAGCTGTTTACCAAAGCGTCAACCTTTTGTCCGCCCTGACACATCGGGCAAACATTTGCTGCATATGTGCTATATTCATGGACATCGTCGCACGAGAAAATAGAATGAATATCAATTCCGTTTGATGTACCAATCGCCGAGAATATTGCACCGATTGCAATAAGCTGACCGTTATAATACTGCAAGCACTCAATTGCACGGTTTATAGTCTTACCTGTTGACACTGATGATATGAGAAGCAGAACCTTTTTGCTCCAGATTTTTTTCTGTGTATTATCTCTGAAAATCATCTGGTTGTTGGAATTAAGCTCAGGTGTGATAACAGATATATCAAGGCCTCTGTTGATACCGCTTTCTGACAGGCTCTGTGCAAGGAACGCACCAAGCATTTCAGTACCCTCAAGACAGATTATCGTATCAATATGTGTACTGCTGTATGTTCCTGCAAGCTGTTCTGCCGCAGCCTTTGCCATCTGGTGACTGGTTTTGATTGATGTCATGTCCACATAGTAGTTGATATGTGAATGGTTTGTGGCAAAATGGCCAGGGATTACATCGATTTTAATTTGTCTGTTCTTTCTTGATTCTATTGTATGGATTCTTTCTAACATTATCCAACACCTCCGAGTTTTTATTTTTCTTGTAGATATTGTATCACATTTCACGCTCAAAATCAAGGAACGGTTTGATAGAATTTCACAAGTGTTTTTTGTACACATTTCATAATTGCTATCATTATAATAGAAAATACTGAATATACTCAATTATATACGCATAAACTATAATAATTAATCCCGGAGGTGTATTATGAAAAAACGTAGTCTGACCGAAATACTTATATGGATAGTCGGCACCGAGCTGGTTGGAGCCGTGTCGGCGTTGCTTGCAGGAAGCTTTTCCGACTTTTTTAATAATCACAAAGAGCCACCCCTCCTGCCGCCAGCATGGCTTTTCCCTGTTGTCTGGGTGATTTTATATGCTGTAATGGGCTTTTCGGCGTATCTTGTCCACTCATCAGATTCAGCAAGGTTTGCTAAGAAAAATGCACTTAATGCATATTATGTCCAGCTCGGGCTGAATTTCCTCTGGAGCATACTTTTCTTCAGATTTGAAGCACTCTGGCTGGCATTTTTCGAGATAGCAGCACTGCTCTTTGCAATAATCATTATGATAACAAGGTTTAAAAGAGTTGATTTGCTTGCTGCACGACTGAATCTGCCTTATCTTGTATGGGTCACCTTTGCAGCATATCTCAATCTCGCAACAGCAATAATAAACTAAAACAAAAACGGGTACCGTACTAAAAGTACGATACCCGCTGTTTTTATAATGTATTAGCCAAGAACAACAGTGATGTTTGTCTGATCTGTCATCTTTGAAGCGTCAACGAAGTTGCCTTCAACTGCCTCTCCGTTTACAGTCATTGACTTAACACCGCTCTGAACGTGGTCAGGGTTCTGAATGTCGATTGACAAATGCTTGCCACGGAAGTTCTTTTCAATCTTGAAACCGTCCCAGCTTGATGGGATTGCAGGATCAATTACAAGTCCGTCAGCATTTGGACGCATACCGCAGATACCCTCAACGCAGCCTACCATTACAGTTGAACCTGTACCTGTGAGCCAGTGAACGTGTGAACGTCCCTCAAATGGTGAACGTGTTGACTCTGTAAACTGACCGTGAACGTATGGCTCAAGCACTCTGATCTCAGCCTTGTCGTTGAGTGTTGCAGGTGATGATTCAAGGAAGTACTCGAATGCTCTGTCACCGTGACCAAGGAGTGATTCAGCAAGGATTGCCCAGCCCTGTGTCTGTGAGAAGATACCACCGTTTTCCTTTGTATCAGCATTGAAAATGTGCATGAGAGCACCATCGAAATAGTGGTCAACATATGGTGGTTCAAGAAGCTTAACACCGTATGGTGTATTGAGTATCTCGTGAACCTTTTCCATTGAAGTTTCAGCCTGTTCCTTTGAAGCAAAGCCTGAAATTACACCCCAGCTCTGTGGGTTGAGCCACATGCTTGCTTCCTTGTCATGCTTAGCACCAACAACTACGCCGTCTTCACGGATTCCACGGATAAATCTGTCTTCGTCCCAGCAAGCTTCGAGTGATTTTGCAAGCTCAGCCTGAACCTTTTCGATATATGCTACATATTCTGTGTCGTTCTTTTCTTCAGCCATGCCCTTGATAACTGTCATTGCATAATAGAGCTGGAATGCTACGAATGTAGATTCACCCTTAGCTCCCATTCTCAGACAGTCATTCCAGTCAGCGTGGAGACCAGCTGGCATTGAATGTGCACCAAGTCTTTCCATTGAGAACTTGATCGCTCTCTTCAAATGGTTATATACTGTATCTTCACCGCCGTTAGCATAAACGATAACTTCATCGAGGAATGCCTTGTCTCCGCTTTCACCGATATACTTAACGATTGTAGGGAATAGCCAGAGAGCATCGTCAGCACGATATGAAGGGTGACCTGTTTCCTTAGCATAATCTGACATTGGGTTGTTTTCGTCAGGACAATTCTCGTGACCTGCGTTGTGGTCAAACTTAACCAATGGAAGTCCGCCGCCGTTGTCAACCTGTGCAGAAATCATAAATCTGATTTTTTCAGCAGCAAGCTCAGGATTGATATGGATAATACCCTGAATATCCTGAACAGTATCACGATAGCCGTAACCGTTTCTAAGACCGCAATATACAAATGATGCAGCTCTTGACCAGATGAATGTGATGAAGCACTGATAAGCGTTCCAAACATTAACCATGTTGTTGAACTCGTCTGACGGTGACTCAATCTGGAAGTTGTCGAGCTGACCGTGCCAGTAATCAACAAGCTCCTTGATTTCAGCGTCGCACTTACCAGGAGTTTCATATTCCTTCATGATTGCTGTAGCTTCAGCGTTGTTTCTCTGTCCGAGGAAGTATGCAACCTCGATTGTTTCGCCAGGCTTAACAACAACATCGCTCTGTAATGCACCACAGCTGTTTGTGTTATAGTTGAGCTTGTTATCGCACTTTCCTCTTTCAACAGCGATTGGGTTTCCATAAGTTCTGTATGGTCCGATAAAGCTGTCGAGGTCGCCGTTGTATGCACTTACCTTTGCACCGACAACGCCAAAAAATCTTTCTCTATGATTTGATCCTGTTTCATCTCTGCCTGAATATTCATTGATATGCTGAATTATCTTGTCGCCTTCAAAGGAAGTTCTTGTTATAAACAATGTATACTGCAGGTTAACCTGATCCTGCTCATAGTTGTTCTCATTTGTAAGCTCTGCAAAGCCATAGAGCGAAAGATTTCTGTCCTTATCGGAATTGTTTGTAATCTTTGCACGCCAAACTTCATAAGTCTTGTTCAATGGAACATAGTATGTAACTTCTGAATGGATATCTGCATAATCAGCCTTCATTGTTGTATAAGCTGTACCATGATGACATTCGCTCTTATACTCATCAAGTGGCTTTGCAACTGGCTGCCATGATGTTGACCAATAATCATTAGTGTCATTATCTCTGATATAAATATATCTTCCAGGCAATGAAATATTAGTGTTGAAACGGTATCTCAGGTGTCTGCCGTTTGCACCGCTCTTTTCAAAGCTATAGCCTCCTGCGTTGTTTGAGATGATCGCACCGTATTCAGGTGAGCCGAGATAGTTAGCCCAAGGTGCCGGTGTGTCTGGACGAGTAATAACATACTCTTTGTTTTTGAGATCAAAATAACCGTACTGCATATCCGTTTCTCCTTTGTATATAGATTTAAATTTGTGACATATTTCCAACAATCACATCATGTTTTTAATTTAGCATACATTTTTCCCGATGTCAAGGGGGTTTTTCAAACTTTTTGCATTTTTGCGAAAACGTTTAATATTTTGCCTGTAATCTTGTTTTATTTGCACTAAAATCAACTCTTAGAGAATTGAAATGGAAAACCAAATACACTCTTTTACATATCACAGATATTTACATAGTTGCTTATCACAATGTAAGCACCTTTTTGTATACAAAATCAACCCTTGCAAAATCTGCTGTATCATGCTATAATGGAACATATATTATATAATGTAAGAAAAGAGGTATGGATATGCCACATGAATCAATTCTGGTGCTTGACTTTGGCGGACAGTACAATCAGCTTATCGCAAGACGTGTGCGTGACCACCATGTTTATGCAGAAATAAAGTCTTATGACACTCCCCTTGAAGAAATCAAGGCGGCTAACTACAAAGGCATAATCTTCACAGGCGGACCAAACTCCGTTTACGATATGTCATCACCACACTACACAAAAGAGATACTTGATTTGGGCGTTCCTGTACTTGGAATATGCTATGGCTGTCAGCTTATCTCGTGGATGTGTGACGGTAAGGTTGATGCCTGCGAAAAGAGCGAGTACGGTAAAATTGAGATAAACGTAACAAAGAAAAACAGCAAGCTTTTCAAGGACGTACCTGAAAGCAGTGTTGTATGGATGAGCCACACGGACTACATCAGTCAGGTGCCTGACGGCTTTGAGATAACATCTCACTCTGCTGACTGCCCGTGTGCTTCAATGGAAAATGAGGACGCTAAGATTTACGCCGTGCAGTTCCACCCTGAAGTTACTCACAGCGAGTACGGTAAACAGATTTTGAAAAACTTCCTGTTTGAAGTCTGCCAGTGCAAAGGCGACTGGATCATGGACAACTTTATTGAAAATACAGTCGCAAAGCTGAGGTCTGAAATCGGCGACAAAAAAGTTATTCTCGGACTTTCGGGAGGAGTTGATTCATCAGTTGCGGCAGGTCTTCTCAGCCGTGCAGTCGGAAAACAGCTGACATGCGTTTTTGTTGACCAGGGACTTATGAGAAAAGACGAGGGCGATTTTGTAGAAAAC
>JAFTAX010000041.1 GCA_017458445.1 Ruminococcus sp.
CTATTATATATAAGATATTCATACATTACATATATTATGCCACAATTTGTGCCAAAAGTCAATGGCTCAAATCGTGCCGTGATATAATGCCGATGAGGTGAGTAGTATATATATGGAAAGAATTAGGAATTTAAGAGAAGATGCTGACATGACTCAGCAGCAAATGGCAGATCTTTTGCATATAAACAGAAGAACATATTCAAGCTATGAAACGGGTGTAAGAGGAATACCTGTTGATATACTATGTGACATAGCAGATATTTTTAATACAAGCACTGATTATCTATTAGGAAGAACAAACAATAAAAAAGCATACTTGAAATAAACAAAGAGCTATCAATTAGTAATTGGTAGCTCTTATTCTTTTAAAACTGTGATATGATAGTTTTGTCTGATTGCTCGGTAGAATAAACCCACCTGTCAATTTTACCGCTGTTTATGAAGTATCTTAGCTTGGACGGAAAGTTTGTGTTGTCAAAAACATCAACCACAATTAGCTTGACTTTCATCTTTTCGGGTATGATAGCCTTTATGTAAACGCTTGCGGCCTGCCCCGGACGGACGTTTTCTCTCGGCTCTGCAAGGCCAGCAAGATTTGGTGCAAGCTCAATGAATATGCCATAACTCTCGACCGAGCGTACAATTCCACCGACAGTTTCGCCCATACAAAAGCGAGCGGCGTTTTGCTCCCATGTCCCGAGAAGCTCCTTGTGACTAAGGCAGATACGCCCATTTTCAACAGATTTTATCACAACATATATATCCTGCCCGTTGTAGAACCTGTCGTTCGGGTGAGAGATCCTTGAAATTGAAATAGCGTCAATTGGTATTAGCGAAGGTATTCCGCACCCAACGTCCACGAAACAGCCGAACGGCTCTAAATGAGTTACCTTTGCAGCTATAACCTGTCCAGGCTCGAGCAGGTTTATGTAATGCTCCATGCAGTCTTGCTGTGCAAGCCGTCTTGACAATGTGTAATATGGCGTGCCATCTGGTGAGTATGATATATCAATTATTTTGAAGCAGACAGTCTTGTTTACTTTTGAAAGCAAAGCTATGTCACGGGTAGAGCCGTCAGCGATTCCGATTGCACCCTCAACTCTCGGTATGACACCTTTACCGCAAGGCAGGTCAACGATAAGATTGTGGTCGCTGTCACACACCATAGCCTTTGCTTCGAGTATCTTTCCCTGAGCATAAGCGTCTGCCATAAGGCTTTGATTCTCAATTGTTTTTCTGTTGGCTAAAGTGTTAAAAAGCTTTCCTTCGGGCTGATATTTTATCACTTAAATCATTCCTTTCTTAGTGCCACAAGCGGAAAAACTCGTTAAAATTTGCGGCACAATTACATTTTTTGTCGATTTTTTGCTCCAGATAATGCCATTTTGTTCAGATTAGTTAAATTAGAACAAAGATTTAAAATAGCGTTAAAAGGTTTTGTTGACAATACACTAAAAGTTTCAACTTGTAACTTTTTATCTTCCAATTTATCATATGATTTGGACGAAAAATTTAGTACAGTTGACTCCAAAAAGCCCGATTTTCCGCACAAAATAATAAAAAAATAGCAAAAAAGCCTTGACTTTTCCATCAAAGTATGTTACACTATCGTAGTGATTTGTAATCAATTTGTAACAAATCAGGTTGTTCGATTACAAATCTGAAACATAAAAACAAGAACGAACTAATATAATTTAGTATTGCCACGTCAGAGAAAACGAAGGCGTAATTACGAAAGGGAGTGAATGGCAGTTCTTTATTTAATAATGAAGAACACAAGCCTAAACTAATGAGTACAAGTCGAGTCGATCTTAAGTTTGCAATCAAGTTTTTATTTGTGAATATTCTTTTCCTTATCGCATCTGTTATAATAGTATCAGGTGTAATGGGAACAAGCGTTACAGCAAGTGCTGATGACGATTCTTCAGCAGTTGTTGCACAGGCACCTGTAGTACAAAGACCTGCAACAGTTACAGGCTTTAAGGCTGTCAAGACAGCAGTTCATGCAGTTAAGCTTGGATGGAACGCTACTAACAATGCAGAAGGATACATCATCTTTAAAGCAGGTGAAACTGATACAACATGGGTTGAGGTTGCACAGACTAAAAACCATAACACTACATATACAGTATCAGGATTAACTGCTGGAGCTAAGTACAGATTCGCAGTTAAGGCTTATGTAACTGATGATAACGGAAACAGACTTACAAGCCCAAGTTTTCCAACAATTACAACAACTACATACCTTGAAAGAATCGGTGGATTCAAGGTTGCATCTACATCTACAAATGCCGTAAAGCTTTCATGGAACAAAGCTGCTGGTGCTAACGGAAATATCGTTTACCAGTATAACGGCAATCAGAAGAAATGGCAGAAAATAGCTAACACAGCTAATGTAAATACATACACAGTTAAAAAGCTCTCAAGCAACAAGGCTTATGTATTTGCTGTAAAAGCATACAAGAAGGTTAGCAATAAAAACGCTGTAAGTATTTCATATCCTACAGTTTCAGCAAAGACAAAGAAGCCTACAGTTTCAAAACCATACTTTGTTGCTGAAAGCAAATATGAAAGCTCAGCTACACATCCATACAACAAGCAGACAAACACACTCGTTGTAAACTGGTATAAGGTAAACAACGCTAAATACTATCAGCTTTTCATCAAGGGTGGTAAGTTCAAAAACTGGACATACTACAGAAGCGTAAGTGCTAACTATTGCACAGTTTCAGGTCTTGCAAGAGCAACAAATTACTACTTTAAGGTAAGAGCTGTAAACGGAAGCGAATTAGGTGAGCTTTCAGATGCACAGAGCCTTAAGACTGCAAGAATCAATTATGACGCAGCAGGCTGGGAAGCAATGTGCAGAATCGTATATCACGAAGTTGGACAGATTAATAACGATATGTGGGACAGACCAATCGTTTATGTTGCAGACTGCGTTGTAAACAGATATGTTGCAGCTAAGTATGCAGGAAGCAACAACTGGAGTGCTGCATACAGCAGATATTCAAACATTCAGAACGTAATCTACAACAGTGGCGGATTTATGTCATCATCTGGACTTGCAGGTGACGGAGCAGTCTACAGCAGAGTACCAACAAAGGTTAAGCTTGCTGTATACGGTGCAACTTACGGTCTTTCTGCTTATAAGGGTATTGCAAATGACTACAATATCTACTTCTGGTGTAACAGATCAAACTATCAGTCAGACAGCAGAATTGCTTATTCATTCAGAATCCCATGGGGTTACTTCAACATCTGGAGAACATACTGGGGATAATATCAAAAAACAAAAGCTTTATCAGATTTGATAAAGCTTTTTTATTGCAATAACAAAAAATAAAAGATAAACCAGCAAAACCCATTGATTTTTTTCAAAAAACATGGTAAACTAACTATATATGATTATCAAAATGAAAGGAAATACATAGAATGGAAATTATCAATAAAAATGATAAAGCACTTCTTGAGGAATATGAAAACTTTGCAAAGACAAGCGTTTACGGAAACTTCATGCAGTCACTGAGATGGCCTAAGGTTAAGGATAACTGGGACTGGGACGCTGTTTTGTCCCGTGACAGCGAAGGTAAAATCAGAGGTACTTGTCTTGTGATTATAAGAAAAATACCTGTATTTGGCTGTACATTTCTTTATGCACCTCATGGTCCTGTATGTGACTGGAAGGATAAAGAAGTCATGGCTGACCTTTTTGAAGGCATAAAGGTACTTGCTAAAAAGTATAAATGCTATCAGTTTATGTGGGACCCTTGCTTTGAGGAAAGCGATACTGAATGTACTGAGCTTATTCGCTCGATGGGATTCTCACACATTGATGACGCACCTGAGCTTACAACAATCCAGGCAAGAAACAACTATATGCTCAGAAACATTCAGGGCAAAACACCTGATGAGCTTATGATGACATTCAAGCCTGACTGGCGAAACAGAATCAGAAAAGCAGGCAGAAAGGGCGTTATATGCGTTCCTTGTGGCACTGAGGCTCTTGATGACTTTTATCCGATGATGCAGGCAACAGGTATAAGAGATGGCTTTTCAATTCGTTCAAAGGAATACTTTGTAAAGATGATTGAAGGTCTTGGTGAAGAGCATTGTCGTCTGTTTATGTGCTATCTCACAGAAGAAGGTACTGACAAGAGAATACCTGTTTCGGGTGCGATTACAACACAGTACGCAGGCAAGACCTGTTATGTATACGGTGCTTCATCAAACCAGCACAGAAACACATATCCAAACTATCTCATGCAGTGGACAATGATAAACTGGGCATTAGACGGAGATAACTTTATCTATGACTTCCAGGGTATACCGTTCTATAAGGACGAAACACACCCGAATTACGGCGTTTATAAGTTTAAAAAGGGCTTCAACGGCGAAGTTGTAACCTATGCAGGAGAGTTTTTCTATACATTCATGCCTGTAAGAAAGAAGCTTATCGACTTTGCTGAAAAGATTTACATGAAGATTCACGACATGAAAACAAAGAAGCTTATCAAAAACAGAAACAAGGATATGAAAACAAGCGAATAATAAAAAATACACGGGAATAGCGGGTTAAAGCTGTTCCCGTTTTGATTTATACATGATTATCAAAAATAAGTTTAAAAATTTGTGTATTATTCTGTGCTAATATATTTGCATTTTCTTTACAAATGTTGTATAATTATATAATAGTGAGTACCTGAATAAATCAGGCGAAAAAACAACTTGAAAAATAGGTGGGACGATATAAATGCTTTATAGTTTATTACCGCATAACTTGTTTGCAGTTTTGTTTGCAGGAGGCACATTTTTCATTGCCTTTTTTGCACTTGGATTTTTAATGAGAATTTTACCAAAGGACCAGGGCAGAGAGTTCGCAGTAAACGGTGAGCTTTCTGAAGGAAAACCAAGAGGTGCAGGAATAATTTTCATTGTATCGTTTATTTTAAGCGTTGCGATTTTTATTCCGTTAAGCTATGAGAATCTTATCAATATGCTGCTCATATTTGCAGCTATGATAACAGGTTATCTTGATGATGCTGCAACAACGCCTTGGGGTGAGCTGAAAAAAGGCTTGCTCGATGTGGTTATTGCGTTTGGCATATCCTTTAACTTTATCTGGCACAACAACCCTGATATAATCATATTCAGCCACACATTCTCAATTCCAAAGGTTGTCTATCTGATTTTGGGAATGGTTCTTGTCTGGGCAAGCATTAATGTCACAAACTGTTCTGATGGTGTGGACGGGCTTTGTGCATCAGTTTCAATAGTAACAATAATCATGTTCAACTGCTTTGGCAGATACACAATGTTCAATGCTGCAATGGTGCTGACACTTATTGCATATCTTTGGTACAACTGCTCACCAAGCAAGCTGCTTATGGGTGATGCCGGCTCAAGAGCAATCGGCGTGTTTATTGCACTGACGGCAATGCAGAGTGGACATCCTTTAATGTTTATACTTCTTGCTGCTGTGCTTATTGTTGACGGCGGTCTTGGACTTGCAAAGCTTGCGATAATCAGAGTTACAAAGAATTATGACTTTATGAAAAACATCAGAACACCAATCCATGACCACATGAGAAAAAACAAAGGCTGGTCTGATACACAGGTCGTTATAAGATTTGCAATAATTCAGGCGATTATCGGACTTCTTGCAGTTTATATTGCTAACATATAACCTATAAACCAGCATAAAGAAAACCATAGGGAGAATAAAGGTGAATAAGAAGGTAAGTTACTTTTTAAATGTGCTTTTATTGATTTTTATTCCGATAATAACAATATGGCTTCTTATCGGTAATAAAAAAGAGTTTGAAACGATATTGAGCAACTTCCAAAGAGCCGGAGTAGGCTGGCTTGTTCTTGGACTGTTGCTGGTGCTTTTGTTCGTTTGCAGCGAATCGGTTATAATTAAATATATGCTCAAAAAGCTAAAGTGCCATGTACCGCTTTTAAGGTGCATTAAGTACTCGTTTATCGGCTTCTTTTACAGCTATATTACACCGTCTGCTTCAGGTGGACAGCCTGCACAGATTTACTATATGAAAAAGGATAACATAAACGTCGGCTATTCGTCATTGATAATGGTCGTAATAGCGTTTACATATAAGCTTGCATTGTTACTTATCGGGGTGTTCTTCCTGATAGTCAGGTTTTCAAAAATGTGCGAGTATATCGGCGGTCTGATGTGGCTTGTAATTGTTGGTTTTATCCTTAATCTTTTGTATATAGCACTGCTCGGTGCTTTGGTAGTAAAGCCTTTGTGGATTAAAAATATAGGCATCAAGATTATACACTCGCTTTCGAAAATCAGAATTATCCGAAATGAAAATAAGTATATTAATAAGATAAACAACATTTGCGACAGCTATGTTTCAAGTGCAAATTATTTCAAAGAGAATTTGCATACTGTTATAAAAATCCTTGGCATGACTGTTGTGCAGAGAGTGTTTCTCTTTGCAGTGACATATATGGTGTATAAGTCATACGGACTCAGCGGTACGCCTTTCTTTGATATTATTGCAATTCAGGCGATAATTGCTATTGCGGTTGAAATGTTGCCGCTGCCTGGTGCTGCTGGTATAACTGAGTTTTGCTTTAAGCATATGTTTACTGCAGTGTTTGGTGCTGGATATGTTTTGCCGGCACTTATACTCAGTCGTGGAATGAGCTTTTATTTCCTGATTATAGTTGGTGGAATCGTAACAGTTATTGCACACTTTATTGCCACAAGAAGAAGCTATGGCAAAGCTGTTTTAAATAAAGACAATCAAAAGGAATGTGAAAAATGATAGGTTTTTATAATTATTCGGTAATATTAACATACATCGGACTTGCATCATCAGTCTTTGGTATCACGCAGGTTTTTGAAGGCAGACAGACACTTCCGTTTTTGTGCTTGCTTTTGTCGGGAATCTGTGACCTCTTTGACGGAAAGATTGCCCGTGCGATGAAAAACAGAACTGATCATGAAAAGGTGTTCGGTATCCAGATTGACTCGCTTTGTGATTTAGTCTGCTTCGGCGTTTTTCCTGCAGTTATCGGTTATAGCTATGGGTTTAACTATGGCTTGGGAGTAATCTCTGCAATCATGATAGTACTTGGTGCTGTTATAAGACTTGGTTATTTCAACGTAATGGAAGAAGAACGTCAGCGTACAACTAACGAGCCGAGAAAGAACTATCAGGGAATGCCTGTAACAACAGTTGCAATTATCCTGCCACTGCTGTTTCTCGGAAAAGCAAATATTCCGGCAAGCATTTATCCGTATATATTCCAGGGATTCATGGTGCTGATTTCAATTTTGTTTATCCTGAAAATCAACATCAAAAAGCTATCAGGAAAGGGCATACTCATACTCTTTACTATGGGTGCGATAATCGTTCTTGGCTATCTTAAAATGCGTCATATAATATAGGGAGAAGAACTTATGAAATACCGTGACAGACAGGGAAATGAATTTGAACAGACAACAGGTCAGGACAAGTTTTTAGCTGATGCATACCGTTCAAAAACGGGCAGAGCACTCATGAAATTTCTTGGCAGTCCTGTGTTTTCAAAAGCGTCACGAGTTTTTCTCGACAGCGGTCTTTCAGTAAGAGTAATTGACAAATTCTGCGAGAGCAACAACATAGACCTATCCGACTATGAGGACAGAGAATACAAATCCTTCAATGACTTTTTCACAAGAAAAATCAAAGACGGCAAGCGTAGTTTCAGTAGCGATGATAAGCTTTTATGCTCACCGTCTGACGGCAAAGTGTCTGCTTATGAGATAACAAACTCAAGCGTTTTTGTTGTGAAGAATTCAGTCTATTCTGTTTATTCACTGCTCAGGGATAAAAAGCTTGCCGATAAATATAACGGCGGCACGTGCCTTATTATCAGGCTGTCGGTTGATGATTATCACAGATATGCATATCCTTGTGACGGCATTAAAAGCAGAAACAGAACTATAAAAGGCATACTCCATACGGTGAATCCTGTCGTTTCAAAATATCTGCCCGTTTACCATGAAAACTCACGTGAGTATTGCATGATAAGAAGCGAGCAGTTCGGGGATATAATACAAATGGAAGTTGGTGCATTGCTGGTCGGTAAGATTACAAACGATGTTATCAGCAAATGCAAGGTCACAAAAGGTGAAGAGAAAGGCTTCTTTGAGTTCGGCGGTTCAACGATAATCCTTCTGCTTGAAAAGGACAAGGTTAAAGTTTGCGATGACCTGATTAATAACACTCGTCAGGGTTATGAAACTTTGGTAAAGCAGGGCGATACACTTGCAGAGAGCTTACTATAAAATAGGGGTAATTATTTAATGTAAAAAATCACGAATTATGAAGAATTCGATAAGAATAACGCCTATGACGGAAACGATCTGGGCGTTATTTTTAAAGACGGTAAAACACAGTTTAAAACCTGGTCGCCACTTGCAACGGCTGTTTATCTGAACCTCTATCTTGACGGTGAAGGCGATAACCTGATTGAAACTCTGCCAATGGAACGTCATGACAGAGGTGTGTGGTATATCGAGCTGTTAAGGGATATTGACGGCGATTTTTATACATTTACATACGAATTCGATAACCGTGTAAGATACGAAACGATAGATATTTATGCAAAGGCGTGTGGCGTAAACGGCAACAGAGGTGCAGTCATTGATATGCAGTCAACAAACCCTGCCGGCTGGGACAAGGTTAAAAGACCTGTCTGCAAGTCAATTTGTGACGCTGTTATATATGAGTGTCATGTCAGGGATTTTTCAGCAGACTATTCAAGCGGTGTAACTGATTCAAACAAGGGCAAGTTTTTGGCGTTCACCGAAACAGGAACGCAGTTTAACGGCGTTACAACCTGCCTTGACCACATAAAAGAGCTGGGAGTCACTCATGTGCATCTGCTGCCTGTCTTTGACTATGCAACGGTTGATGAGAGCAAGCCACACAAGGCACAGTATAACTGGGGCTATGACCCGAAGAATTACAACTGCCTTGAGGGTTCATATTCAAGCGACCCGACCGAGCCTAAACGCCGAATCAATGAGTTCAAACAGCTTGTGATGGCACTGCATAAGATTGGTGTCGGCGTTATAATGGACGTTGTCTATAACCACACCTACCACACGGAAGAATCAGCTTTTCACAAGTCATTTCCGTATTACTACCACCGCCTGAAAGATGACGGCAAGTTTTCAAACGGCTCGGGCTGTGGCAACGAAACAGCATCAAACCACCTTATGATGAGAAGGTTTATGATAAACTCACTTAAGTTTCTTGCAACTGAGTATAAGCTTGACGGCTTTCGCTTTGACCTTATGGGACTGCACGACATCGACACGGTAAACCAGATTCGTGACGAGCTAAACTGCTTTGACCCAACGCTTCTTATGTATGGCGAAGGCTGGACTGGCGGTGAGCCTGCGATGCCGAGTGACAAGCTTGCATACAAGTTTAACTCATACAGCTTCGGCAGGGTAGGGCTGTTTAATGATAACCTGCGTGACGCAATAAAGGGCGGCACATTCAACATCAGAGATACAGGCTACATCAGCGGTAACAGAGGCGTTGCAAGCGTTTTAAAAAGAGGTATTGTAGGTTCGGTACCGCACTGGCAGCTAAACACTGCAAATGAGGCTTGCTGGGCATTTGAGCCAACTCAGGCGATAAACTACTGCGAGGCGCACGACAACAACACGCTATGGGACAAGCTTGCAATCTCTGCAAAAGATGAATCAAGAGAAGACAGAGTTAAAATGGACAAGCTTGCAGCAGCGATACTCATGCTGTCGCAGGGTGTGCCGTTCATACAGCTCGGACAGGATTTTCTGCGTTCAAAGCCAAGAATTTTAAAAGACGGCGAAACGCCTGATGATATAAACATTTTCAGCCACGACAGCTACAATGCACCCGATTATACAAACTCGGTCAAGTGGAATGAAAAGGCTGAAAACGCCGATGTGTTCGAGTATTACAAGGCACTTATAAGGCTTAGGAAGAGTAATCCGTTGCTTCGTCTGTCGAAGAAAGAGGACGTTGAACGTTGCTTAAAATTCCATGACACAGGCGATGAGAACCTTATTGTATACACACTTACTGATGAAGCAGGCAGTATGCTTATAGCGTTTAATCCATACAAGGAACACAGGACGATATGCCTGCCACACGGGTGCTATTATGTAAGGCTTAGTGAAGACGGAAGAATGAAAAGGTCCGCAACGAGCGGAAGCTGTGTTATCCCGCCGATTTCAGCAGTCGTTTTAAAGAAAATTTCAGACTAAATAAAAAAAGAGTGAGAACAATACGTTCCCACTCTTATTATTTTATATCATTCTTTTCCGTCCCAGCAATATGTGCAAAGACATTCACGGTCAATGCCGATTGACTCAATCATATCATCAAGTCTGTGGTATCGCAGCGATGTGAAGTTAAGCTCCTTGCGGATTTCTTCAATCATTTCAGTATAATTCTGGCTGTTTGGGTCTGCATAGTCCTGAAGTACCTCTTCGCTTACATTGTCGCCCTCTCGTCTTGCAATAACACGTCTTGCAATAAGATCCATCTCAGATGTTGAACGTGAGAAGTTTAAGTACTTGCAGCCGTAGAGAAGTGGCGGACACGCAGGTCTTATATGCACTTCCTTTGCACCGCTCTGATAAAGGAATTCTGTCTTTTCTCTGAGCTGTGTGCCACGAACGATTGAATCGTCAATCAAAAGCAGGCGTTTGTCTCTGATGAGCGAGTCAACAGAGATAAGCTTCATTCTTGCAATGCGGTCTCTCTGTGACTGGTTAGGCGGCATAAATGAACGAGGCCATGTAGGTGTGTATTTTATAAATGGTCTTGCAAACGGGATTTTTGAGTAGTTTGAATAACCAATAGCATGAGCGTTTCCTGAGTCAGGAACTGCTGCAACCATATCAGGCTTAACGTCATCACGCATAGCAAGTATAGCACCGCAGTTGTATCTCATCTGCTCAACGCTTACACCCTCGTAAGATGAACACGGATAGCCGTAGTAAATCCAGAGGAATGAACAGATTTTCATCTTCTTTTGTGCTTCTGATACTGTCTTTACCTCTTCAGGAGTTATAAATACAATCTCTGCAGGACCAAGCTCACGCAAATGTGAGTAGCCGACGTTTAAATATGCAAAAGATTCAAATGAAATAGCAAAGCCGTCGTCATTTTTGCCAAGAGCAACAGGTGTTCTGCCGAGCCTGTCCCTTGCAGCATAAATACCGTCTGCTGTCATAAGAAGCAGCGTCATCGAGCCGTCAATTTTCTCCTGTGCAAACTTAATTCCGTCAACAATGCTGTCCTTCTGGTTTATGATAGCTGCAACAAGCTCTGTTGCATTGACCTCACCACCGCTCATCTCAAGAAAATGAGTGTTTCCGTTTTGATAAACGAGGTCTAAAAGCTCATCTGTATTATTAATCTTGCCGACAGTTGTAATAGCATAAGTTCCAAGATGTGACCTTACCATAAGAGGCTGTGGCTCATAATCGGAAATGCACCCGATTCCCATATTACCGCTCATGTTATTTACATCACTTGCAAACTTAGTTCTGAATGGAGAGTTTTCAATATTGTGAATTGCTCTGTTAAAGCCATTCTCTCCATACACCACCATGCCGGCACGTCTTGTACCTAAATGTGAATGATAGTCTGTTCCGTAGAAAACATCATAGACACAGTCGTTTTTTGAAACTGCACCAAAAAAGCCACCCATAATTCTACCTACTTTCAAAATAATGTACTTCTATTATACAATATTCAGTCGATTATTGCAACAGCAGAATGGAATTTTTGTGCAACTTTTTGTCATATTTAATCCTTATATTCAGAATCAACGCCAAGATATTCTTCAAGCGACAGTCCGCTGTCTGCTACCTTTTTAGCTGTTTCAACGCCAAGATAGCGAATGTGCCATGGCTCATATTCAAATCCTGTGGATTCCTCTTTGCCTTCAGGGAACCTTAAAATAAAGCCGTAATCAACACAATTGTCAGCCAGCCACTTGCCTTCGGCAGTGTCCTTAAACTCAAATTCCGTTGAGTTTACATCAATTGCAAGGCCTGTCTGGTGTTCTGAATGTCCTGGGCGTGCAGAAACCGTATCAGCTTCTTCTTGTCCTCGTGCATCTTCAAAAATGCCGTACTGATACTCCTGGTCAGCATAGTTTCGATAGCCTGAGAGAATATAGATAAACAGCCCGTCATTGCTTGCAGCCTGAGCCATCTCGTTAAACGCCTGTTCAGCCTCCGGGTCAAGTCCAGGGTCAAAGCTCTCTGGCAAACCGTAGGTCTTGTTTACAATCATAATGCCGTCAATGTATGTCACGCCGTCAATAACTTCTGTCTTGTGCTGTACTTTTTCGGCTTTTGACTTTGTGGTACTCTCGTCCTTTTTCACCGAATCGGTGACACTCTGTTGAACCTTTGCAGCCTTGTCACTGTCATCACTGCCTGATTTTACAAAGTAGACTATAGAGCCTGTTATGACAAGCACAAAGATAACGAGAAAGGCAATAGCCTGCTGGCGATCACGTCTGCGTTGTTCGGCACGGCGACGTCTTATCTCATGCAGGTGTCTTGCTCTGACATCTTCATCATAAATAGGGTCATTTTCATCAAATTCAAACATTAATTCAACTTCCTTTATTTAAATTTGCATTGCGCAATAAAATAATGGTCATTTATCTTATAAATTATACCATTAGTTTAAAAATTAATCAATGATATTTTATGATTTATTTTAGATTTTTTTGAATAATACCTGCCTTAAATGTAACGATTTAGTAAAAAAGGCTGTTTTATACAATGATAAAACAGCCATACTATAGTTTATTTATCCTATTTTTGTATAGAATCATATTTATGATGTATACATTTTATTTCTTTCTTCATACTTGTGCTTTGTTGCAAGTCCGCCTCTGATGTGACGCTCACGCTTGTTTACCTCAAGCAACTCTTTAACCTGCTTATAAAGCTTTGGTGATGCACAGCATAGTCTGTCGGTGAGGTCTTTATGTACAGTGGACTTGCTGATTCCAAACTCCTTAGCTGTTGCTCTGACAGTTGCCTTGTGGCTTATCATATACTCCCCAAGTATTACAGAGCGTTCTTTATCGGTTTGAATCATTAACAATCATTCCTTCCAATACATTGTGTAATTCAATATATGCTATCGTATTGGAAATAATGCAGACTATTTGTCTTTTATGATTTTTGCAAGCGCTTTCCCGATAAGCTCGCCTGAATACTTCACCTCATCAAGCGTGTTGCCATGACTGCCGACTTCAATCAGCAGTGAACCAGTTGTCAAATCCTGATTGTAAAAGCGATAGTCAAACAAAATTGGTCGTGTAAGACCGCTGTAGCTGCTCTCAAGTCTTGACTGCAAAAACGACGCAAAATGGAAGTTCTTAAGATAGTCTGGCATATCCATTGTGCCGTCATCACAGCCCGAGATAATCATAATCTGTGCTGCCTTTTTGCCGTTTATCACTGTCACTGGTGCAAGCCTTGTACCGTCCTCACGCTCAATTCCGTCACGGTGAATATCAAGTGCAATCTTAATTGACGGATATTTTTCCAGTATCTCGGACACGGTTTCACGGCTTGACTGATAAGAGCCGTCATAGCTTGGATAGTCATGCACAAGCGTGTCGTGAATGTAGGGAAGACCTGCCTTGTCAAGCTGCTCGCAAATCATGTTACCAACAGCGATAATGCTCTTTTCAGGGTCTGTTGTC
Organism: Ruminococcus sp.; assembly: GCA_017458445.1. GTDB lineage: Bacteria > Bacillota > Clostridia > Oscillospirales > Ruminococcaceae > FB2012. Next base: position 13,765 of record JAFTAX010000041.1, read on the forward strand.
TTACAGGAAAACGAGCTGTCATAATAGCTTTTTTCTTCAAGTTCAAAGCTTTCTGTTGCGTGGGTGTGATAAATGAGTATCTGTGGCTCAGGACTGTCAGGCTCAAGCTTGAAATCATAAGGCTTTTTGCTTTCATTATAGAGCATTTCATTTGACAGCTCGGTGCAGTTTCTGACCTGTCCGCCGTTATCAAGATTTATATACTGCTCGCCTGAATACTTGTCATAGAAATATTCTTCAATCACGCCATCGTTGCCTGTGAGATTATCAGGGTAGGGAATTGCGTTTATAACATCTTTGCTCGGTGATGGCTGATAAACGCTGTTGTTCGGCGTTTCAAGCTCTGCAGGTGCCATGTCGATATCCCAAGCACTCTGACGGCTTACAGCAAGCTTTTCAAACTGAGGTGTGCTGTACATCTTGGTGTTGTTCTTAATCGTTTTGCTGTTGCCGTCAAAGAGAATTGTCCTGTAGTCTCCCATAGCAATCCCTGCAGACGCAGAAACAGCCTTCATCATCTTGTTTGACGCTTTGCCCCAGCTCCACACACCAACAGGCATTATTATCACTGCAAGTATGACCGCAAGTGCTCTTATACACACACGTCTTAGCTCCATCTATATACCTGTCCTTTCATAATAATATAGAAATCTGATAAATGTATATGCTGTAGAGTGCCGTGTTATGACAAATCAATCCGCATAACATATAATAAAGAGAAAACTATCTCGGAGGGCATACTATGGATTATCTTATACTAATTGACAAATTTAACCCGTTGCCAGAGGGCTATGAGCAAAAGCTTTGTTTATCAGAAATACAAGGCAGGCTTTTGGAAGCACAGGCTTGCTGTCAGTGCAAAATGATGCTTGAGCGTGCAAAGGCTGACGGTGTGGATATTAAAATTATCTCAGCATATCGGACTATTGAGTATCAGCAAAGGCTCTGGAAACAGAGCGTTAACCAGAAAATGCTTGAGGGCTACTCAAAAGCACAGGCAGAAACTGAGGTAGCAAAAACGCTTGCAAAAGCAGGACACAGTGAACACAATGCAGGGCTTGCTGTTGATTTCGGCACAGAGTATGCGACTGATGTTGAAGATGACTTTTATAAGTCAAAACAGGCTAAATGGCTTTGCAAAAACGCAAAGAATTATGGCTATATTCTAAGATACCCACGCTTAAAGGAGCATATCACGGGTATCAGTTACGAACCCTGGCATTACAGATATGTCGGAACGGAAGCCGCATTGTTTATAAAACAAAGCGGTCTTTGCCTTGAGGAATTTTTACATTTTTACTCGGAAAAATATATTTGACAAGTTGATGATTTAATAGTATAATATGAGTATATTATTATTGAAACAAAAGATTTGCCGTGTAGGAGTTTTAAAGGAAAGGATGGTTTCAAATGTCAAATTATTCGCAGAAAAAGTCTTTTTGGGCAATAATGGGTGCGTTGCTCCTCGTTATTGCGTCAACGGCGTTGCTTGTTTATAAATTTTTAGAGGATAAAGCACATTATGAAAAATGGAAGGATTACGACGAGTGCGGAATCTGACAGATAATGAAAAAGCCTGGTAGCTAAAGGAGCTATCAGGCTTTATTTTTATTCACTTTTATCTCTTAATAAAGTACTCCTCATACCACACAAGGAAAGTATAAATCGTCCAGACCTTTCTCCAGTTGTCCGAATTACCGCCAACATACTCATCAAAGATTTTGTTAATCTCGTCAATGTTGAAAAACTTCTCTGCATAATCGCTGTTAAACTTAGCCTTAACATCAGCATTGTAGCGGTCATCAGCAAGCCAGAAGCGTATCGGTACAATAAATCCGAGCTTCTTCCTGAATGCTATTTCTTCAGGCAAAACCTTTGCAGCAGCAGTACGGAATGCTACCTTGTTTTGCTCAGCGTTCACCTTATAATTAGACGGCAGGCGTGAAGCAATGTCAAAAATTCGCCTGTCGGTCAGTGGCATTCTTATCTCAAGCCCTGCGGCTGTACTCATCTTGTCAACATTGAGGTAGATGTCGCCCTCGAGCCAGATTTGAATGTCAACATCAGACATCTTTGTCAGCGGGTCAAGTCCCTCAGTTTCGTCATAAATGTATTTTACAAGATTTATTGGTAGTACATCAGGGTTGTAGCTTTTGAGTATACGCTGCTTTTCGTCTTCTTTCATGATGTTTGTGTTGCCGACATAGAATGTCTTTAGGTTGTCGCCATAGCGTTCAGCGTTGCGGTACATATTATATCCGCCGAAAAACTCATCTGCACCCTCGCCTGAGTAGCAAAGCTTTGTATGCTCAGCAGTCGCCTTGCAGGCTATTGCAAACACAATTGCTGATGCGTCACCCAGAGGCTGCTCCATGTTGTACATAACATAAGGCACTGCCTCAAAATACTTTTCAGGCGTGATAAGGCAACGTGAGAAATCCCTGCCGAGAATGTCAGCTGTCTTTTTTGCAAGGACAGATTCATCAAAACGCTCGTCCTCATAACCGCATGAATCTGCCATTTTAGCGTCAGACATAGCGAGAACATAAGAAGAGTCAACACCGCCTGAAAGGAACGATTCTGCTGTTTCATCAGCTGTCTTGACCTCACTCATCATAAGCTTTAACGTGTCGTGAATTTCATCTGCCCAAGCCTCAAGCGACTTGTCGTTATCAGGATTAAACTCAGGCTTCCAGTAACGCTCGATTGAAAGCTCACCATTTTGCCATGTAAGCACATGTCCTGGCATAAGCTTTTTTAAGCCCTTGAAGAATGTGTCCTCACCTGCAACGTAAGTAAGTGTCATGTAGATCTGAAGCATATCGGCGTTAATCTCTTTTACAAAGCCTGGCTGTGAGATTATGTCCCTGATATCAACACCATAAAGCAGGTTGTTATCAGCAGTCAGGTAATAGTAAAACGGCTTTGTGCCGAACTGGTCCCTGATACAGACAAGCTTATCCTCGTCCGTGTCATAGATAGCGAAAGCAAACATTCCGTACATATGGTCAGCCATTTTGCTGCCCCATTTTTCATAAGCACGGATTAGTAACTCATGCTCACGCTCTTCTCTTGACAGCGACTTGTCAACACCAAGCTCACCACAAAGAGCCTCCCAGTTACGAATATGTCCTCTGTATGCTTTTATTTCTTTCATAATAAGCCTCCAAAATCAGTATTTTATCATTATAACATATATACCCTTGATTTTCAATGATTATTCTGCCATTCTCTAAATAAAAACTGAAACGCAAAATGCAGTCCCTGACGCTGCAAGAGCAACCACTATAAGCGGCAGGTTAACGTGTGCAAGGATAAGTGCTACTGCTGTTCCTGCTGTTGCTGTGATAACGTTTCCTGTGCTGTAGAATATCGCTGGTATTGTCATAGCTGCAAGCACAGCGTATGGAATGTAGTAAAGAAAGCTTTGTATAAACGGTGACTTTATCTTCTTTGAAAAGGCTGTGAACGGTATCGCTCTTATAAGATATGTAACACCTGCCATGACGATGATGTATAACGCTATGCTCATGTGTCATCAGCCTCCTTTATGTCAATAGGGAACAGCACTGCACCAAGAGCTGAAGCAACAATTGCACTGATTATCACTGCAAAACCGCCCGACACGACCGTTATCAGATACTTAAACACAACGCTTAATCCACTCGCTACAGCGACAACCAAAAGCACTCTGCGGCTTTTTCTTGCAGGCGGTATGAATATAGCAAGGAACATTCCATAAAGCACAATGCCCATAGCGTTTGTTATGTCAGTCGGCAAAAGCTCACCTGCGAAAGCGCCGAGAAATGTACCGACAGTCCAGCCTAAGAAGGATATAAACGTCAGGCCGTACATATAGGACGCTGAAATATCCTCCGGCTGTGATGACGCTACAGCGTAAATCTCATCTGTTATGCCGTATGACGCTATAAGCCTTTTGCCAAAGGTAAATGACTTGTCCGTCTTTTGCGATAGTGATATAGCCATAAGAGCATATCGAAGGTTGATTACAAGCTGTGTCAGTCCCATCTCAGCAAGGCTTCCTCCTGCAGCGATTATGCCAACGCCTGCGACCTGTCCTGCTGAGGTAAGGTTTGTTACTGATATAAGGGTTGCCGCAAGCACAGACAGCCCTGATTTAACTGCAAGTATACCAAACCCGAAGGATACAGAAAGATAACCGAGTGCAATCGGTATACCATGCAGGTTGCCTTTTAAAAACTGTGATTTCATTACATTTTTCCTCTCATTTCACATGAAACTATAATAGCATATTTTCTCGCTTTTTGCAACTCATTGCTTTTTTGCAAGAAGGGAAGCCCTGCAAGACAGGTCTTCCCTTAAAAGAAAGATATAATAAAAAGCTAATACAAGACATAATTATAGATTTATCGGAAATATCTTTGTGAAAGCGTTTAAACTTATTGATTAATGCATATAAGTGTGTTATCATAAAGCTGGAAAAATATATTTTGAAAGGATATAGATATTATGAAGATTTATTCAGTTTTGGACAAGGAATTTGCAGCATACGGCAAGGTGCTTGAGGGCTATGACACAACTGAGCTTCTCGATGCACTTGATAAAACAACACCACTGCCAGACGGCGTTGACTATGTTATGAGTGAGGCATCACTTGAGTGCACTAACGCTTTCGGTAAGCTCCAGAATAATGCTTATGGCGGTATGCCAATTCAGCTTGGCTGGTGCAACGGTCACAACACAAAGCTAAACTGCCTTGAATATCACCGTGACAGCGAGCTTAATATCGGATTATATGACTTTATTTTGCTTGTTGCAAAGGAAGATGATATTGTAGACGGCAAGCTTGATACATCAAAGGTCATGGCGTTTAAGGCTAAGGCAGGACAGGTAGTTGAAGTGTATGCGACAACTCTTCACTATGCTCCGTGCAGTGCTAAGGCTGGCGTTGGCTTTAAGGTTGTAATCGCACTTCCAAAGGGTACAAACGGTGCTATGCCAAACCTTACAGCAGTTAATGAAGAGGACAAGTGGCTTCGTGCCTGCAATAAGTGGCTTATCGCTCATGCGGACGCAGCAGAAGCTTCAGACGGAGCGTATGTAGGCCTTGTCGGTGAGAATGTTGATATAGCTGATTTAATCTGAGTAAAGACTAATAACCTCTGTTGCCAGAGTGGTGACAGAGGTTTTTTGTGCGTTTTTGCAAAAAGTGCTGTTATGCTATTGCTAAAGCGAGTAAAATATAGTATAATATTTGTAACTGTAACTCTTAAGAAAGGATTGAGCTTTATGCGTGCAAGCGGAATACTCATGCATATATCATCACTGCCAGGCAAGTATGGTATCGGTAAGCTGGGCAGAGAAGCGTATGCGTTTGCTGATTTTTTAAAGGCTGCAAAGCAAAAATACTGGCAGATACTGCCTGTTTCGCCAACAAGCTACGGTGATTCACCATATCAGAGCTTTTCTTGCTATGCAGGAAATCCGTACTTTATAGATTTTGAAACGCTTGAGCAGCAGGGCTATCTCAAGGCTGATGACTATAAGCACATAAACTGGGGCAAAGACCCTGAGAAAGTTGACTACAGCAAATTGTATGAAAACGTGTTTGATGTGCTGAGGATTGCCTTTGAGAGCTTCATAAAGCAGCCTGAGAGTGAGTTTTATGACTTTATAAACCAAAACGGTTGGGTGAGAGATTACGCCTTGTTTATGGCGTTAAAGTTCGCACATGACGGCAATCCCTGGTATGAGTGGGAAGAGCCGCTAAAGATGTTCTGGCATGACGCAATTGAGGGAGCAAGGTGGCAGTACGGCCACGAGATTGACTTTTGGTGCTTTGTGCAGTATAAATATTACGAGCAGTGGAACAAGCTAAAAAGCTATGTAAATTCGCTCGGCATTGAGATAATCGGCGATATTCCGATTTATGTTGCATACGACAGCGTTGAGGTGTGGAGTTCACCGCAGAATTTCCTGCTTGATGACAAAAAGACACCGATTGACGTTGCAGGTTGTCCGCCTGATGCGTTTACGGCTTTGGGACAGCTCTGGGGCAATCCGCTTTATCGCTGGGACCTGCACGAGCGTGAAGGCTTTTACTGGTGGATTGACAGGATAAGGCACGCAACGAGGGTTTATGACGTTGTGAGAATCGACCATTTTCGTGGCTTTGAAAGCTACTATGCGATACCGTTCGGACGTGAGGACGCAACTGTTGGTGAATGGCGAAAAGGTCCTGACATCAGGCTTTTTGAAGAGGTAAAAAGACAGCTTGGTGATATAAAGATTATTGCTGAGGACTTGGGCTTTATAACTAATGAGGTTGCAGATTTATTGCGTGCAAGCGGTTTTCCGGGCATGAAGGTGCTGGAGTTTGCGTTTGACCCGTATGGCAAGAGCAGCTATCTTCCGCACAATTATCCGAGCCACAACAGCGTCTGCTACACAGGCACGCACGATAACGATACAATACTTGGCTGGACGAAGAATGCGTCAAAAGAAGAGGTTAAATTCTGCCGTGAGTACTTGGGTGTCAGAAGCAACAGGGACGTTGTCTGGGGCATGATAAGGCTTGCATGGGCGAGTGTATCGGACACAGCTATCGCACAGATGCAGGACTTTTTAGAGCTTGGCAGTGAGGCACGAATGAACACACCGTCAACGCTTGGTGGCAACTGGCAATGGCGTTGCAAGGAGAATGCATACGATGATACGCTTGCTGAAAAAATCGGCAGGCTGACTGAGATATACGACAGACAAAACTAAAAACACACGATGGAGGACTATAATGAAAAGTGCAAACTTAAAAGACTTGATGGCGTTTCGTCCGGATATAAAGCTGTTTGACGCAACAATCCGTGACGGTGGGCTTGTAAACAATTTCGGGTTTACTGATGAGTTTATCAGGGACCTTTATAAAACGAATGTGGCAGCAGGCGTTGACTACATGGAGTTTGGCTACAAGGCTTCAAAGGATATGTTTGATGAGAATGAATTCGGCAAGTGGAAATTCTGCAAGGACGAGGATATAAGAAGCATTGTCGGCGATAATGATACCGACTTGAAAATATCTGTTATGGCTGATGTCGGAAGATGTGACTATAAAAAGGACATAATTAAAAAAGCCGACAGCCCGATTGACATGATCAGGGTTGCGACTTACATAAACACTATGCCTGAGGCACTTGATATCATCGAGGATGCAGCAAGCAAGGGCTATGAAACTACCTGTAACATCATGGCAATATCAAACGCTCAGGAGTCTGACGTTGACGTTGCACTTGAAATGCTGGGTAAATCAAGCGTTGACGGAATATACATTGTTGACAGCTACGGCTCACTTTATCCTGAGCAGATAAGACGTATCAGCGAAAAATACTTAGGCATGGCTGAGAAGTATAACAAGCAGATTGGTATTCATGCACACAACAACCAGCAGCTTGCTTTTGCAAACACAATTGAAGCACTCAGTCTTGGTGTAAATATGCTTGATGCAACGCTTGATTGCATGGGACGTGGTGCAGGAAACTGTGCAATGGAGCTGCTTATCGGCTTCTTAAAGAACCCGAAATACCGCATTTATCCAGTGCTGAGGTTCATTGAAACTCACATGAGAAAGCTTAAGGAAGACGGTGCTAAATGGGGGTATGATATACCCTACATGCTGACGGGTCAGCTAAACCAGCACCCGAGAGATGCGATTTCTTTTTCTGAAGCAGGTAGGACTGATTACACCGAGTTCTACAAACTGCTTCTCGACAAGGATTAATAAAGGTTAATACAAAATAAAAACGAGTGGCTGTTTTTACAGTCACCCGTTATTTTTTTAATCTATCTGCCAGGAGTTTAAGTATTTTTCCTGTTCATCAGTCAGCTTATCAATCTCAAGTTCCCAGAACTTAAGCTTACGCTCTGCTACTTCACGGTCTACTTCATCAGGAACATTTATTATCATATCCTGAAGCTTGCCTTTATTCTTCACCAAGTATGCAGCTGAGAGAGCCTGAATTGCAAAGGACATATCCATAATCTCAGCAGGATGTCCGTCACCGCAGGCGAGGTTTACAAGTCTTCCTTCACCAAGCACATAAACCCAGTTGCCGTTTGAAAGCTTATAGCCGTCGATATTGTTTCTTGCCTTTTTGGTGTCAGTCGCAATCTTCTTTAGCCCTGCAACATCAACTTCGCAGTCAAAATGTCCTGCATTACAAAGAATTGCACCGTCTTTCATGTTCATAAATGAGTTCTCGGTGATAGCGTCCTTACAGCCTGTAACCGTTACAAAGAAGTCGCCGAGTTTTGCTGCTTCTTCCATTTTCATAACCTTAAATCCGTCCATTACAGCTTCGAGTGCTTTTACAGGGTCAATCTCTGTTATGATAACTGATGCACCAAGACCTTTAGCACGCATTGCAACGCCTTTTCCACACCAGCCATAGCCTGCAACAACAACGTTTTTGCCCGCAACAATAAGGTTTGTTGTGCGGTTAATTCCGTCCCAGACAGACTGTCCTGTGCCGTAACGGTTGTCAAAAAAGTGTTTGCACTTAGCGTCATTTACAAGCACCATCGGAAACTTCAGACTGCCTTGCTTGTTCATGGCAATAAGCCTGAGTATGCCTGTTGTCGTTTCCTCACAGCCACCTATAACATTAGGAATAAGCTCTGGGTACTCGCTGTGAATTAAATTCACAAGGTCACCGCCATCATCAATAATTATGTTAGGGCCAGCTTCAATTACACGGGATATGTGCCTGTGATACTCTTCATCTGTTGCGTTATACCAGGCATACACCTCAAGCCCGTCATGCACCAAAGCTGCTGCGACATCGTCCTGAGTGGACAAAGGGTTGCTTCCTGTGACATACATTTTTGCACCGCCTGCTGCAAGCACTTTGCAAAGATAAGCAGTCTTTGCTTCAAGGTGTACAGAGAGTGCAACCTTAAGCCCTGCAAACGGCTTGTCACGCAAAAACTCTTCCTCAATGCTCCTGAGCAGTGACATATTATTCTTAACCCACTGGATTTTCATTGCACCGCTTTGCCAAAAATTTATATCTCTTATTTCGCTCATAGCTTTATCCTCCGTAAGTTTTGTAAACTAATTATAGCACATAAGAAACACTTTTTCAACTGCCTGTATTATGTCATTTTATCAGCTTTTCTATTTACAAAGTGTAAAAAATATGGTATAATAAATTGCAACTAATTTTACGGAGAGTAATTATGAACTGGGTTGAGATAGATATTTTTACAACAACACAAGGCATCGAGCCACTTACAGGGTGTCTGCTTGGTGCTGGAATAAACGGCTTTGTAATCAAGGACAGCACAGACTTTGAGGACTTTTTGTCTGATAAGAGTGCAAACTGGGATTACATTGATGATGACCTTATGGGACTTAAAAACTGCGAAACAACCGTTACGGTATACCTGCAGGAAAACGCTCAGGGACATGAATATATGGAAATGCTAAAGCATGAGCTTAAGGCATTAAAAGAGCGTGACACTGATGACACATTCGGCAGGCTTGAGTATCGCCTTAATAATGTTAAGGAAGAAGACTGGGAAAACAACTGGAAGCAGTATTTCAAGCCGTTGCAGGTAGGCGAGAAGATACTTATCAAGCCGTCCTGGGAAACGGTTGATGAGAGTGAGAGCCGCAAGATTCTCGAGATTGACCCTGCGTCATCGTTCGGAACAGGCCAGCACAACACTACACAGCTTTGCTTGGAGCTGATTGAGAAGAGCATACACGGTGGCGAGCGACTCCTTGATCTCGGTTGCGGTAGCGGTATACTCTCAATTGCGGCTGTGCTTTTGGGTGCAAGTAGCGTTTATGCGGTTGATATTGATGAAAACTCGGTTAAAATTGCAAAGGAAAATGCTGAGAAAAACCATATATCAAGTGATGTATACACAGCAAAATGTGGCAACATAATTGATGATGAGAGCTTTGCTAGGGAGCTGGGAGATGGCTATGATATTGTCTGTGCAAACATTGTCGCTGATGTGCTGATTGCGATGAGCGGGCGTTTTTCAGGCTTTTTGAAAGACACTGGCACGCTTATAGTATCGGGCATAATTGAGAACAGGAAAGCTGATGTAATAGATGCAATAGAGTCACAAGGCTTTACGCTTACTGAGACATGCGAAAAAGAGGACTGGGTAGCGTGTTCGTTTAAGAAAAAACCCTTTAAAAGATAGGAGTAAAATATATGCAGTTATTATTTTTGGTTATAAAGAGAGTTGAGATTGTTGACTCGATAATGAAAGAGCTTGCAAAGGCAGGCATCAAGGGCGGAACCTGTATTGACAGCATGGGTATGGCAAAGTCAATCTCTGAGATGGACAGTCTTCCTGCAATCGGCGTTTTAAGAGAAATACTTAAAGGCGAGGACCCGTTACAGAAGGGCAAGACCATTTTTGTAGTGATAAACGACGACCAGCTTGAAGTTGCAAAAGAAGCGATTGTCAGCGTTACAGGGGATTTGTCACAGCCAAACGCAGGCGTACTTTTCTCGGTACCTGTTACATTTGCGATGGGTATAAACTAAATAAGACACAAAAAACACTGCCAGCAGTCTGGCAGTGTTTTTTTATTCTATAGCATTATTTATAAAACAGTGGCAGCTTTTCAAGAAAGATTATATCAGCACGCTCGGCAGCTTCACCCTCAGCAAGAACAGCCGCTTTTGCAGAAATTTCGCCACCAGCCTTTGCAACCAGCTTTTCAAGTGCAATGAGTGACTCGCCTGTACTTATAACGTCATCTAAGATTAGCACACGCTTGCCATCGATTGATGCTGCGTCCTCCTGTGATAAATAAAGTGTCTGCACAGCTTCGGTGGTGATTGATTTAACACTTACAAAAATCGGATCGGTCATATAAAGCTTGATTGATTTTCTTGCGACAATATATCTCTTGCCCGACTGCTTTGCAACCTCATAGGCAAGCGGTATGCCCTTTGATTCAGCTGTGATGATAACATCAAAATCCGGCAGTTTCTTAAGCAGTTCTTTTGCACAGGCAACTGTCAGCTCAACGTCTGAGAACATCACAAATGCTGCAATATCAAGCTTTTCATTAACACTGCAAACAGGAAGCTCACGGGTAAGGCCTGCAACCTTTAGTGTATAGCTCATGTCACACTACCTCTTTTCATCAAAAACTGCGATATACGGCAGGTTTCTATAATACTCACCGCTGTCAAGTCCGTAGCCTATAACATACTCGTTCGGTATTTCAAAAAGCGTATAGTCAGCTTCAAATTCAACCTTTCGTGCATCAGTCTTGTCAAGCAGGGTTATAACCTTCAAAGAAAGCGGATTTCTCGCCTTGAGCTTTTTTACAACGTCTTTTAATGTTATGCCTGTATCAATAATATCCTCAACGATAAGCACATGATACTGGCTTATATCATGCTCAAGCTCATAGACAATATTCACCGTGCCACAGTTAGTAGTACCGCCGTAATAGCTCTTTGTAGCCATAAAATCAATTTCACACGGAATGGTAATCTCACGGCAAAGGTCTGCAAGAAAAACAAACGCACCCTTGAGTATCGACACCAAAAGCAAAGGCTTGCCCTGATATTCTTCACTCAGCATACTGCCAGCATGTTTGATTCTTTCCTGAAGCTCAGCCTCAGTTATTAAAACACGCTTTATTTTGGATTTAAACTCCTGCTGATTTGTCATTAGCACTACCACTCCAATTTCAAAAACTATTTTGTACCGAAGATTCTATCTCCAGCATCGCCCAGACCTGGCACGATATATGCGTTCTCGTTGAGCTTTTCGTCAAGGCAAGCTACATATATATCAATATCAGGGTGAGCTTTCTGCAAAGCATCTAAGCCTTCTGGAGCTGCGATTATGCACATGTATTTAATGTTTTCACAGCCTCTTTGTTTTAGAAAATCTACCGCCTGATTGCCGAACCGCCTGTTGCAAGCATCTGCTGCAGTCCGAACACGACAAGCTGACTAAACTTAGGCTTGTTTCCAACATCGAAAATGAGTTTCATAAAAGCACCTCTTTTTATATTTTTCAGTTGCAATAATAATAAAAGAATTACTATAACCCATCTATAAATATTCTATCACAATTCGGCAAATATGTCAATAATAACACAAAATTTTAAAAGTTTTACGCACGTTTTTGTATTATTCTACAAAAAATCATAGGCGATTACATGCTCTGAAAACTGTTTATATACGGCTTTTATTTTTTTAGAGTACAAAAACCCGACCTGAAATTAGTGTTCAGGTCGGGTTGAAATTTTCATATTCTCATGGTATAATAAGCGTATAAAGCATTCGACTTTTTACATTCAAAAAGAAAGAAGCAATGAATAAAATGAAAAAGCTATTATGTTTATTTGTTAGTTTAATTATGATACTTTCTTTTTCAGCATGCAGTATGCCAATATTCAAGCTGTTAGATGACCAAGCTGAAAAGAGTGATATTATTTCATACGTTAAAGAAAATGAAAAGCTTATTGTTGACTGTATTGCAAAAAAGGATTACAGCCAAATCAAGGAAAATGACATTGTCGAGGATATTTCTGCTGACGGTGATTTAATTGAATTCAGCTGTGGCGGTGCAGGCTTCGGTTCTGCAACATCATATTGCGGATTCTACTATTCTCCTGATGATGATATGACAAAAATCTGGTGTGGTCCGTCAGACAATGAACCGCTTGTAGAATCAGACAAAGGATATGTATGGGAACAAAAAGACGGAGATAACACATATTATACTGAACACATCTGCGGGCATTTTTATTATTATAAATCTACATACTAAAATAAATCCCCGAAAGCCATGACGGTTTTCGGGGTTATTTGTATTATTAAATATCAAGTGACTTCATCGTCGGGAATACCGACCGCAGTTGCGAATATGTCTTTATATCTTATTATATCTGTGTTTTCGTTACTTCTACATTATGCTCTGATTTTATAAATTTGCACTAATCTTCATAAGTGGTAGCAAATCAGTCGCATATTGGTCGCAATGTCGCAATTAACAAACCCACAGCTTATTTTTGGCGCTGGCTATGTGTTACTTTACACCATGCTACCATTACACCATACTCCCGCAGCAACATAGCCAGCTTGTTATAATTAGTACCATTTTTTTTATAATGTGTCCTCCTTTTGAATTATTAAACCAATCCTTTATAGCATCATAACAGATGCCAGAGGAGACAATGGAAACCAATGTCATAATTATTGAGGGAGCATCTAGATTCGAACTAGAACCTGTTGCCAACAAAACAGCTTATTTATTATAGCATAAACACCTGCCATTTTCCAGACTAAGCCTTCTTCCGTTTTGCAAAATATTCTTCAAAATTGATAAGCTCGGATTTTTTCAAATCTTTAGTAGCTTCTGCATAAATCTGCATCGTTGTTTCTGCATCCGCATGTCCCAGAATATCCTGCATAGCTTTAATGTTTACACCTGCTTCGCACATTCTGGTTGTAAAGGTATGTCTCAAAGAATGATTGCTAAACTGTGGAAGAATAACTGCATTGTCTCGGTGATCTTTATCAAGCACCTCGAAATTGCAGTCTCTTATAATTCTCCTGAGAGCTTTATTGAGTGTTCCTTGATGCTGAACATTTCCGAAACGGTTTACAAAGATAAAATCTCTGAATCCATCAATAACAGCCTCACTCTTAAGACCAATTTCATCTTGATATTCCTTTTCCATGAGAAAAGCCTCTTTAACCTTTGGAAGCATAGGAATAATTCTCTCTCCTGCTTTTGTCTTAGTGGTATTGATTGCGAAAATCTGTCCTGCCTCTGTTCTGGTGCAGTAATATACCAATGTATGATTCACATTGATTACTTCTTCCTCTAAATCAATATCACACCATCTAAGACCTGTGATTTCTCCAACACGCATCCCAGTCCATAACATGATAGTAAAAATAGGATACCATCTATGATACTGCCCCTGCTTGCTAAGAAACTTCTCGAATAACTCCTGCTCTGGAACTGTTAATGCTCGTCTTTTTTCAACTTCAAAATTACGAGCTTTCTTGAGTTCTTTTAAGGCATTATCAGAAGGATTATATCTAAGATAATCATCCTCAACACCAAGCTCTAATACTTGATGCAATACAGTATGTATGCTATCAATGGTATTAACCTGTATGTGTCTTTCATCTGCCAGATAATTATAAAATCCTCTAACATCTGAACGCTTCAAATCCACAATCCTACTCTTACCAAAATCTGGCTCAACGAATTGTCTATACATGTACTTGTAGTTTGAAAAAGTATTATCTTTCAATCCACGCTTTAACTGTACCCAACTGTTAAACAAATCATTGATAGTAAGATTATTCTTATCAGCTCTGACACCATCCAGAACATCACGAAGCACATCCAATTCCTTTTCTCTTAATTCCTCAAGAGTGACTGCACTTATAGAATGGCGACCGCCTCGCTTGTCTCTCCATTTGAACTCATAAGTTCCACTTGTTCTCTGGTATTCGCCCTCTTTTAATACTCTATTCTTATTGTCTTTGCGTCTCTCAACTGCCATGTAAAATCTCCTTTCATAACAACAAAGAGAACACGCTCAAGCTAATTATAGCACCAACGTATTCTCCTTGTCAACAGATAAAGAACATCTACTAGAATTATATTGAGTACATCTTTTCTAAGTATTCTGTGAATAGTTTACGCTTAATAAGACGCTTATTACCGCACCAGATAACATAAGGGCAATTTTCACTATTTGTTAATTCACGCAGTTTATTCTGTCCAATACCGAAATACATGGAAGCTTCCTCAAGTGTTAAATTTGCTTTTTCCCATAAAGGAACATATTTCTTATCTATAACAATCACTCCTTCAATCAAAAGGTATATCTACATTGTCATCAACTTCTATAAACTCCTCTCTTTCCAGATATGCATTTACAGAATCATATTCTTTAATACTTCCATCTCTTGAATAGATAACTACCTTGTGAATTCTTCTAAGAAAAGCATCCCAAGATTCTTTATCATCTCTCTGGACTTCATAAAACTGTTTTTCCAAAGACCAATTTGATATTATATACACCTTGTTATAACAAGCGTATTTATTGGTATATCTACTTGGAAGTTCGATAGGGTATATATCGCAGAATAAAAGCATTTCTTTAATTCTCAAAGAAGAACGGAATTCATCAAATGCAATTACTGGCTGTCCATTATATGAATCAAAAGGATGCAAGTAATCTGTTACACGATATACATTTGAATATCCATTCTTTTCAAGAACACCTCTGGTTTTTCCTGTTCCAGTAGCTCCGCTAATGTAAACCACTTCCAAATCCAGTCTGACTGTTTCTTTATATTTTTCTGTTAATAATGTCGTTCTAACTTTATCTATCTTATCAATTTGAAGAATATAGTCTTGATTCTGAGCCAGTATTTCCGCATTAGTCATATTGTCCATTACCATCTGGTAAAGCTCCGACATATCACTTCTCTTACCTTTACTATCTGGCGGTTGTGCACCATATTCCTCAAATGTTCCTTCAATTTTCTTTTCCTGTTTCGACTCGTCTGTTTCCCATTTACCAGTCTTTTTAACATAATTCACATTATCAGATACTGAACCTTTGCATTTTTCAATATGTGCTTCCTCAAAATAACGCTTAACCATACTGAATCTAACTCTGGATGCAAATACCACAAATATATGCGTGTGATAACAGCTTCCCTGCTCATCTGCCATGCAGATATATACAAGTGTTTTGAAGTTTCCGCGCATCACTCCTAATATGTGTTCATGCGTCCATCCTTTTTCCTCTGGAGCGTTAATCGTAAGCTGATACATAAAGCTCTGAGTATCTTTAATTGCTATCGCCTCCTGTTCATTATGTGCAGCCTTGCGAACAGGCTACAAAGCCTGTAAATACAAGGAGTGCACATGTTTGTGCAGGTTTGGGTAATACTTCTGAAAATCTTCTTGCAGCAGCCGAGGGTGAAAATTACGAATGGACAGATATGTACGAAAATTTTGCTAAAACTGCTGAGGAAGAAGGATTCACTGAGCTTGCTGAAAAATTCCGCCTTGTTGCAGCAATAGAAAAACATCATGAGGAACGTTACCGTGCATTGCTCAAAAATGTTGAAATGGCTGAGGTTTTTGCTAAGAGTGAAGTAAAGGTATGGGAGTGTCGCAACTGCGGACATATAGTAGTTGGTACTAATGCACCTGATATTTGCCCTACTTGTGCTCATCCACAAAGCTATTTTGAAATCCACGCTGAAAATTACTAAACTAAAAACTAAAAGGGTTACAAGACAATATCTTGTAACCCTTTTTTATTTATTATTTATTCGTTCTTATTTGATTTTTCTTTGTTTTGCTCTGCTTCTTCTGCCTGCAGACGCTCTATAATCTCATTGATACTTTCTCTATTTTTCATAGATTGATTGCCTGTGACAGTTTTTATAAACACAATAAGTTCATCAACAAACACAAAAATTATCAATGCCACCATAGCCAACAAACCCCATGATGAAAAGAAAAAGTCATAAAACTTGTTGAGGAAAGTCAGCTTGCAGATCATTACGGATTCTACCCTGTCTGCACTGATAGGAGTATCAGCAACCTCATTTGCTGTACCTTTTGTTTGCAGGAAAGTTTCGCCCTCTTCTTCATACGGTGCAGTTATGACCTTATGAGTTATAAGCTTTCCTGAAAGATTACCACTTCCACGATATGTAACTATATCTCCTGGCTTAATGCCATTAATGTCAACTGTTGATTCACTAAGAATAACATCTCCGACCATCAGCTCAGGCTCCATACTACCACTTGAAACCCTGAAAATTGAGTAGCCGAAAAATTCAGGTGCTGTACCGTTTATGCGTGCAACCAGACTCATCATTATCGAAATTGCAAGCACAGCTATGACGACCAAAAGAAGCACATTAATTATTGATTTCGCTTTTCTTATAACTTTTTTCATAATTTGACCTTACTCGTCAGATTCACTTGTATCAGAATCACTGTGCTTGTTTACTTTAATAAGCCGTCTGAGCGAAAGAGCTTCGTTGATAAATATAATTGCAAGAAAAGCAAGAATCACCGCTAAGCCCAATGGTGTTATAAAAAAACTGTATATCGCACTCAAAACAGGCATTCTACGAATCTTTTTGCCAATAACCTGACTCTCTGAAATCTGAGGGTCAGCGTATGTATTGGCAATACCCATAGTTTGCAGATGATATTTTCCGTTAGCTTTATATGGCTCCTCTATGACCTCATGTGTTATGTTTTTGCCCGAATAACTTCCTAATTCTCCTCTGTATGTGATTATATCACCTTTTTTCAGCTCTGTAACATCCTTGACTCTTTCAGATAAGATTATATCTCCTACCTTGAGATCGGGTTCCATGCTGGGAGAAGATATTCTGAATATCTGATAACCAAACAACTGAGGAGTTGCTCCCTGTATTCTGGTAACAAATATAGCTATTACCATACCAAAGGTTATTACTAATAATACAAAACACAAAATACTGCTTCGTTTTTTCAAAATCTTTTACCTTCAATCAATTATATACAAGATACTGTGTGTCTAAAGTAACTGTTCCGGCCGGGTTGGAATTATTTCCTGATTTTATAAACCAACACACTTCCACTGTACCATTATTTACAAGATATATATTATCCTCAATGCACAAATTATTATATACAAAATTGCTTGACGTGAATCTTTCATAGGTTTTTTCATATCCGACAAGACCAATATATATTTCATTTGATATACTTTGGCTGACAGTTATACTCTTGATATAAAGAGAAACAATAGAATCACCAACACCGGCATTATCCTGTATTATAGTTTTGAAATAGCACAATTCACCTGCCGGAACATTTACCGGTCCTGATACTGCTGTATCACTATAGACAATCTGACCATTATTGTTAGTGCCTGCATAGGTCTGTACTGTTCTGCTTTCAGAGAAAGCATTATTTACTTTGCCAGTCTGTGCATAGCTCAGCAGTTTTCCGGTTTGCCCTTCCCCCCGATTACGTTTAAACCATGAAAAAGTGGAAACTGTTGCCATTGTAAGCACCAACATAAGCATTATTAAATGCGAAATAAGCTTGTAGAAACTTCTTTTCTTGTTCATGGTTTCACCGTCCTTCCTATAATGATTAGTTTATAACTGCAATAATTATTATCTTTTATTCTCCACTGTAATAAGATTCATATTTATTTTTATATCACAGCCCTCAATAGCAGCAAGCTGTTCTGCTGATGCACCTGCATCTAACCACACCGAAATAGTGATTTCTTTTGGGGTTTCTGCTTCATATGCAAACAATCTGTGATTTGTTGTCTGATCGTAAACATAATCTTCAAAAGTCTTTGTTGTAAGTGTCGCTACTCCACCATATATGCTTGTTCTTACCTGCGTTGACTGTGGAGTGTCTGCGGTCGAGAAAACATAATTAGTAGCTTCGTCAGTTATCATTATCCTGAACGCTGATGTATCTATATCACTATTGCCGTTTTTTGTGGCCGTAATAAAGGGTCTTTCGTTAAATGCCAGAAAACATCTTTTTTTAGTTTTTATACTAAATTTAAGCTTTATGAACTTTGTACCAATATCATTAGTCGTAGAGTTTCTGTATGATAAAATTTTGCCCTCAGAATCAGTCACAGGAAAAACAAAGGTGTTGCCATTAAGACTATAAACCGGACTGAAAACCAGATCCTGATATTGATTTGATGTTTTATCATATTCAACCATATTAATATTCGCATTTTCCAAGCCGGGATCGAGTGTAATCACACCTCCGTATGACAATATATCACCCGTTTCTTCTGTTCCGACTTTTATCCCCTTGTTTTCATATACGGAATAAGTTTTTCCTTCCTCAATCCAGCTATATGTTAGACCAATACCAATCAAAACAACAAGAATAAGTGCCACTATGGACATAAAAATCTGTATTTTGTTTGTACCTTCTTTTATCATAGCAGCACCTCCTTTGTCAATGTTTTTATGGTGTAGGATCATTAATCGGATAAATTAAACTATTTTTACGATCCAGATAAATCGTCTTGTTGTGTGAGTTATCATTAAGTGTAACGTAAAGACCATTGAAGAAGTTATGTGAATCGCTGATTTCAAGTCTTTGATTTAGATTACTGTTGTTGAATTCTATAGTGGTGATAGTCTTTATATCAGGTATATCAATATAATAAACAGGCTTTGATACACTGTTATCCTGACTGTTACTATCTCCCGCATAATGTGACAAAACCATTTCTTTACCGGGAAAATCTCCAAAAGGATGTGTTCCTCCACTTCCTGTTATAAAACACCTTAAATTATCCCAGTCGCTTTCAAGCTGGAAGTATACTCGAATCGTATCATCTGCGTCCTTCCAATAACCGTAGCCTCCGTCATGTTCCCATGTACTGCCGTCTACTGTTTCATGCCCGTAAATTGCCACATAGGTTCGTTCATCATTAACTACAGGAATATTCTGCATATCAGGCTCCCACTGATTCCACCATTTATCTATCTTGAAGCTATATCTACGGAAATAAAAATCAGTAACATTTTCAGGAATATATCCTATCCACCTGGTAGTATCCTTTATCCATTGCATAGCATAATATTGCTGTGTATCCTTATCAAATACATACATCAATGTTTCATGCTCTACACCGTTGTCTTTTACTCTGTCAGAAATCCAATTGTTTGGTTGAGCATCGGTAATTGCGTGAACGTCATCTTCAAAGCAGTACTTTACAAGATCTTTAGGTGTTGTAAACTGGAAAAATATGCTCAGTTCAGATTCCAACTCATCATTTTCGTTAAAAGCTGTTCCCTCCAACCAGATTGAAAGAGTTACATTAAGAACTTTTCTGTTTGTAAAATCAAATATATGGTTGTTAACATCTTCACCACGGTAATAATAATCACAGTACGATTTTGAATTAACCGATGTTTGTATTGCGTTTCCTTCATCCTGTACTGATGTTATAGGAGAAAAGTTCGCAGTCTCACCTGCAATCTGAGTAGGTTTAAATACCATAGGATTACTGCCGTCATTAAACGACAACGACATTCTCAGTGCATCCATTAATTTAACGTTACTGCACTTTACAAGAGTTCCTGAACCCAGATATACTTTATTGAAGTTTTCATCAGAAGCTTCCAAAGTAAAATCCACACAGACATACCTTTTGTTTCTGTCTGCAGGCGTTCCCTTTCTGAATCGCATTAGTCCAAAATTATTGGTATCAGTGTTCGTCATTGGGAAAAAGTAATTTCTTCCGTCTGAACTTGACACTTCATCCAACTTAAAGTTTGAAGCGGTGATATTATCAGTAATTTCACCATTCTGTTTCATTACGAGACCGCCACCTGAGCTGATAACAACTTGATTTAAACTGACATATCCACCTTGCTCCAGACCTTCTATCCAGCTGAAAGAACCTTGCACAGAAATAAGTGTGAGTGCCATTATCAATAAAAGTATTTTTTTAATATTTAGTTTTTTCATAACAGCACTCTCCTTTCTTTTTAATTTACACCAATTCAAATGTGTCAAGTATCAAAGCAAGATTGAATTTACCACTTACCATCGCACGTCTTGCTTCTGTATCACAGCCCTCTATCCATACTCTGAAGGTAGCAGTTTTCTGATAGTATCCGTTCTCATCAGGTTCACCGTCAAGAACGGCAAGCTTTGTTGATGTTATTTCGGACGGATTATTTGTTGATGTGTCAGGCAATTCTGAAAGTGTATAGTTATTTTCAAAAGTGGTTAGATCATTTCCTGCATAATAGTAATGTACTTTTGGATTGTTCCAAAAGAAGTTGTGTGCCAGTTCACCGGTCTCACTTCCATTCTGATACGCTGTTGCACCGGCATTTGTATTCATTGTATAGTCAGGTGAACCAATCAGGTTATTAAGATGATATTCAGGATTTGTTATCCAAATGTATCTTTGACTATCAGCATTCTCAAACGAAACTCTCAAAGCTCCTACTATACAGTCTCTTGAGAAAGTATTGCTACCTGTTGCATAGGTAGTCGGATTTCCACAGTTTTCTCCTGTCACAACAGCTGATGCAGGTGATGCACCTGATTTCGAGCTGAGATATACACTCATTTTGCTCTTTGCACGCATCTTCAAAGTAAACTCCAGGTAATCCTGATTAACCTGAGCCTGTGTCCATGAAGCACTTGTGTTTACTTCTGCATAGTTTTCTTTTTGAATAAGCTGTGGTATTCTGAATGTAGATCCATCGCTTGTAACGTCTATAAGCTTAAGATTATCTATTATTGATGAACCAAGTGCATTTTTCATATCTGAAAGATCCAGTGAACCTGCCCATTTTTTTCCGTCCAGAGAAAGCTCCAGGTCGCTGTTAGCACCTACCTGTATATCATATGCGTCAACTCGGTTTTCTGTCTGAGAAGCAAACCAAGCATACACGGATACATTCATTAATGCAAATACAAGGAATAAGTTGATTATAATTGTTATTTTTGCTTTTGATTTATTGCTTATCTTTTTCAACTTTATCCCTCCTTACCGTATGATGCAAAATGAAGTGATGTATCGAATATCCCATCTACAAGAGGCGTTTTTGCCTCTCTGTCCGTACCTTCAACCCATATTCTCATAACCACATGGGCTGTATAATATTTGTCTGTATCGTTTTCTTTTTCAAGGTTAGCAATTCTGGTATCGCCAATCAATTTTGTTTCAGGATCTGTTGACGCTGACGTGAAAAGCTTAGGTGCTGTAGACTCACCCAGTGTCACCAATTCCCCTTGATCATAATCGTAATATGTATATTGCTGTGTGTCATTTTCTACATTTATATTCAGCAGATAACTGCCACCGGTATATACTGTAACTGCCTGTTGTATATCAAAATCACTTTCTTCGACAGCTTTTACTAAACCATTTTGAATAGCCAGATAGTAATTACCGGATTTAAGAACAGGTCCTTCATATCCATTTTTATTACAGAGTATAAATTCTGACCCTGTTTCATTAAATGATACAACACCATTTGTTAGATCAAGATATTCATTTGTCTTTTTATTCTTGAATTTATATCTGGATATAATTGTCTGCTCAGAAGGATATTCACCATTTGGCAACCATTCAATTTTGGTAAGCGTTCCTCCATTACCCTTGACAGCAATACCGCCTTTGTACCTTTCAAGGTTACTTTCTGTTACAGTGAAATCGACATAACTTTTCCCATTGAAATCCTTAGGATTATCAATATTATTCCAGCTTGCATCCTGAATCGTTGCCTGAGAATAGCTTTGCAGGCCAGTAGCGTATACTCTGAACACATCTCCGACCTGAACGCCAAGCATTTCGGCTGATGAAAATCGCATTATATAATTCCAACCATTAAATTCCATCAAGCCTGACCAGAGAACAACTTCGGATTCCGAACTCTGATATGCAATGTCAAATGCGTCAATACTGATGTAGCCATCAGAAGAGCCATTTCCCATTTCCACACCTATATAATACTGCTTATCTGCTTTGAGGAACATATTATCGTCAACATCTACTGTTCTCCATTCTGTATTCGACGTTGCAGGTGAATCTACAACTTTATTCAATACTGCATCATACACTGACGCTGATGTGCTTGCCAATACACGTAGTTGCTTTGTGTTACTGTTGGATGCTGTTTTTACGTCCAACGAATAGTAGCCTGTGCGTTCAACATAAAAAGGCACATATGCATAGCCGTTATTCTCAATATAATAATATGTATTTCCACTTGCCAGGTTTGCAAGTTCAGGACTGTCATTTATTGTAACTTTGTCAGAACATTCTGCGTTTTCAATTTCAATCCTTGCCGAACCTCCGACTGCTGTACCCCTGAGGATTGCAGATTCAGGCTTCTTAATAAGGACTACAGATACTATAGTAGCATTCTTACCTTGAGCTATAAATCCATTTCTCAAAGGTTCAATGTTTCGAGCTGTTATATCAAAGTCAACGTAAGTCTTGTTACCAACAGGTTTAGGCTCACAACCAGGTATATAGCTCTGCCAATCTGTATCCTTTATCTGTATCTCAGAGTCACTTTGTGCATTTGTGACATTCACCCTGAGAACATCACCAACCTGAGAGTATGCCATGTTCAAACTGTTTATATTCAGACCGCCAGACCAAAAACCTGTATCAAAACTACCAGTCCAAATATTTATCTCACTTTCTGTCGGATACTCCGTTGAACCGCTATTCCCACTGTCTGTATCCAACAGCTTCTCAGCAATGAACTGCTCCGGCATGGTAATGCTCAGAGGCAGAATATTTTTCTTTTCGTCGTCTGTAAAAATAACAGACTTTTTATACTCCTTCCCTGAAGAAATTGCTACTCCATAATCAGGATTTGCTAAAGC
Organism: Ruminococcus sp.; assembly: GCA_017458445.1. GTDB lineage: Bacteria > Bacillota > Clostridia > Oscillospirales > Ruminococcaceae > FB2012. The sequence goes on from JAFTAX010000041.1 coordinate 37,192, forward strand.
ACAATATGTATTATTCGGAATAGTATAGTTATTGTTTTCATCAAGTGTTGTATACTTTGTATGAACAGCATCTCTTTCCTCAAGCTCAATATCAGCGTTTGGTGCCCAGATAAAGCTACACTCAGACTTATCTGAATTCAAAAAAGCAATTCTGGAAGCCGCAGCTATATAGTCTTTAGAAAAATTGCCATACTCACTATAGCGTTGAGTTATATCCTTCGGAGATACAAAGCTATCGCCTGCAAGATAAACGTCTTTTGCAAATTCACTTCTGAAATACAAATCAATATCTATAAATTTACCTGTATTTTTTGATTGTAATATTTCAGCGCCCTGCCATGAACCGTCAGGATTTATAAGCACCTCACCCGATTTACGATTAAGCAGTGGTTCAAAAAAATTAAGTCCATTGCCTGTAATAAGGTTAAGTGGCTCAGGAACACCATCTTTTCCTGAAATGTTCTTAGCCATGCCTGTAACACCATCTACCACGTCTGCATCATTAAGTGCAGTCAGGTCTTTATACCAATTCTCTCCATCCCATGAAACCTGAACTCCATCTGCTGATGACTTTATATTTATACCGTTTGCATCAGCAGTCTGTACACCCGTAAACCAAGCCAAGTTGAAGAGAACACAAACTGCAATCAGGACAAGCAACACTATTAAATTTTTAGTAATAAGGCTACCAATTTTTCTTTTGGTAGGTTTTGTTATGTCCTTCATTGCAACTCCTTTCTGAAAAATATTAATTACTCTTCTTCCAGTTCTTGTTTTGTATACAGATTCTTTCGTGCTTTTTCCCTTGCAATACGAATTTCTTCCTTTGCTTTTTTCTTTGCAAGTCTTAAATCTTCTTTAAGATTACGTCTGAGCTTAGAAAGTTCCTTGTTATGCTCGATCTTCATCTCACGAAGTTTTGCTTTATAACGTTTTTCTTCTTCTTTTCTTACAGCTTCAACTCGTGCATCAACTGACTTCTGAACTTTTTTTATCTCTGACATATGCTTTGCATCAACTGCTGCTGCAGCGTCAGCATTGGATTTTCTGATTGTTTCAAGGCGACTGTCAAACTCTGACTGCTTTTCTGCCAAATCATTAATACGCTTTTGCTCTGCCTTGCTTATCTTTTCTGCAAAGTCCTCATTCAGCTTTGCAACATATGATTTGTGCTTAGCATCTTCATCAGTGATAATTGTTTGAAGTGCTTTGACTTCACGATTATGCTTATCCTCTGTCTGTTGCATCCTGTCTGCAAAGTCATCATTCATTCTTCTGACAGTATCCTCATGCTCCTGAGTCATTCGTTCAACTGTTCTCTTATTTTCCTCTCGCTCATTTTGCAGCGTATTTGTGAGCACAACGTTCTTATCAGTTAAATCTGTAATTTGCTGATTTTTCTCAGCAATTTCAGCATTGCATTTTTGTATATTCTCAGTAAGAGCAGTTATCTTTGCAAGTTGCTCTGCAACCTGCTTTTCAAGCTCAGCTATACGTGCAGCCTGAGAGTCAATAGTTGCCTGCTGTTGTGCAATAAGAATCTTTTGCTGTTCATTTTCCTTTTCGAGCTCTGAGATATGCGCCTTTAAGGATTCGATCAATTTATTAAGCTCGTCAATTCTGACGTTCAACTCAATAATAGTCTGCTTGAGTTGCACAATTTCAGCTTTGAGAGCAATATTTTCTTCTTTAAGTCTTTCAATTTCCTTCTCAGCTTCGAGAAGTTTGATTTTTGTTTCCTGAAGTTCTATATTCAGCCGTTTAATTTCATCTTGAAGTGCTGATACCTGACCTTTCAGACTAATAATAATCTGATCCTTCTGATCAAGAAGTATCTTCAGATTTTTGACTTCATTTGTCAGCTCAAGAATTTTCTTTTCACGCTCTCTGATTTCCTTCAAGCGTATTTCCATCTCTTCTTTTCTGACCTCGTCAATTCTTGCCTGCATTGCAATAGCTCGCAGTTTTTCAGGTTTTGCATTTTCCTCAGCGATTTTTAAATTTTCTTCTTCGTATTTTTCCTGTAGAATTTTTCTGAGTCCTGGGTTTGTCGCCAAGGTCAACACAAAATGCTGGAAGCTCATAGAAAAATACACTTCCTGCTGAATTTCCTCACTCATTTTACCTGAAAATTCTTCACTCACTATCTCAAAGCCTGGACGTTTATAGCTGTCAAGAAAGTTCCATAACTCCATAGCCTTTTTAAAGTTAGGGTTCTTCTTCAAAAGGTTAGTTTGTGTAATAGGTGGACGTACTTCAGGCTCTTTTGCAATTTCATGCATAAGCTGAGTATTCAAAAATTCATTAAGTGTTGTTCTTATTCTTCTGATACGGTCAAAATCTGAAAGCTCCGATACATCAAGCACATCAAGGTCATCAGCTAATTGTTCATGCGACTCATTTGTATAGTTGAATGTAAAATTCACTACCTTATCACTGAGCTTTGCTTCTCTGACTACGCTGATGTTGTTATAGCTGTCGTTTGGAACGCCTTTCATCTTCGAATACTTATCTTCAACAAAGTATAAAGCCTTGCGAATAAGAGTCATTAACACACGGTTTTCATAAATTGCAAATGACTCCTCCTGCTCAGTAACAAGGATCTTATTAGGTGTAACCATATCACCCTCAACCTTGGTAATATAGTTAGTGTGCTGTGACAGATGCTTTACAGAATTAGGACCTGTTTTTTTAGCAAGTTCTATTCTTACGATATTATCTATCTGCTTAATAAATCGTCTTTGCTCATCAATAGCTTTACGAATATATGGCAACGCTTCTTCGATAGCTTCAACCCAGTCCATATCAATGACTTTTTCACTGGTTTTACCTGTCAATAAGTCTTTGCCCTCATCGCCGTCTTTAAGGCTGGCAGTTATGTAATTGTAAGTAAAGTCGTTTTGCAAAAGCTCCTGCATATACATATAAGCTCTATAATATTTACTATAGTCTGCCATAAACACTCTACCCCTTACTAATTGTTATTATCTGAATAATTATACACCAGTGTAAGGGCGAACTTTGTTCGCCCTTACTAAAGACATTCTATACAAGTTTTTTGAGCATACGCAGAAAGCTTTTACACTCATTCATGTTTTGTTCACCGAAAAGCTCATCAATATAAGCACAAAGACCGTCAATCTCATCACGGATATAAGAAAGGTTCAGTGATTCAAATTTTCTGAACACTTTTCTTGCAAGAACGTAATCCAAACCGTCAAGTTCGTTACCGCCACAGCCTACATATGCAGGAACAAAGTCACGAAGCTGTTTAACAATACGGTTACCGAAAGCTATACGGAAATGCTCAATAACATAGTCATCAAGAAGATTGATCTTTTTAATATTTTCTTCTGAAACAACATTGTTTGCTTTTGCTTCATCAAGAAGCTGTTCAAAATATTTGTAGCTGATATTAACAGAATCGGTAAATGGTGCTTCAAACGGAACTCCCTTTGTGTCAATGTTGATAGGCATAGCACGGTCATAAACCTTATCCGTAATAGCAAATGTAGAGTCATCGTTGTTCGCTGTACCTATGTACCACATATTACCCGGAATCTGAATCTGACCGTTTACAATATGCTTAGGATCACTATTCCAAGCATTTGGAACTATGTCAACTACCCACTCATCACGTGATGGCATTTCAAGAATCGAAAGCATTTCAGCAAAATAATACTCAACACGAGCAATATTCATTTCATCCAATATAACCGGATAAATATTTTCGTTATATGATGCTTCATACATAGCACGAAGAAGCTCTGTTTCGTTAAATTTCTTTGTAAATTCGTTGAAATATCCAAACAGTTCACTTCTGTCTCTCCATGATGGCTGTACTGATGCGATAATTGCAGGATTGTTTATAAACTTACCAAAAGCATATGGCAATGATGTTTTACCTGTACCTGAAATACCCTGCAGGATAATAAGTCTTGTAGATGCAAAAGATGCAATAAACAAACGGATAATCTTAATATCATAATAAAGTCCAAGCTGTGAACAAGCATATAGTCTGAACTGGTCACAGAATTCAGGAAGCGTAATAGTATTATTGTATACAGGTGGCTGATAATCTGCCCAGATTTCGTCGATTTCTGAAAGCTTATAAAATCTCTTATCATTAGTATCTTCTTCACCCTGATTGAGAGTTTCAATTTCTTCACCGGTAAGCTCTGAAAGCTCGTTAGGATTAAGTCCGATTTGTGATACTTTCATAGACAAAATCTTATCCTTTTCAAGGTTTAAACGCATTACCTCTTTATTGAGTGATTGAACTTCCTTGACAAGAGAGTTGGTATCCTTTCTTCTTCTTCTGGAACGAATAGATTTTTTTACAGCGACGACAATCAGCCATATAATTAATGCAAGCAAACCTACCAGCAATACAATAGCAAGACAAGCTATAAACCATGCCAGTCCTCCAAGCTCGGTTGTATAGGCTTTAATAATGTTTATATATGCAGGTATATTAAATGCTTTTCCTATTCCTTTAAATGCAGCGGCTATTATTGACCAGACTGAGCCAAAAAACTGACCGAGAAACTCAAATAGAAATTTAAATACTGTATCCACGGTATTTCGTCTCCTTAAAAAAATCTACCTGTTCATAACAATCATGTAAGTAAACATTCTCTGTTATGTTTTTTAAATAAGCAAAGCTTATTTAAGGACGACAGCTTACATCCTGTTTGTAATAACTTATATTTCTCTCCCACCTTATGGCAGGAGAGAAATAGCATAGTTATTATCAAATAACCTTGTTTGTTTAGGTTCAAATTATAAACTTAAATAATTTTATTCTTCGGTATCAGAAGAATCATTATTTTTTGATGCTTGTTGTACTTCAACCCCGCTTACTGTATCCGACTTTTGTGCAGTTGCTGCAAGGTATTCCTCGATAGCTCTTTTTCTCTGCTCATCAGTAAGCTCAGCATTCTGAACCGCCTCATTAGCAGCAATTATAGCCTTTTCTTTATTATAGGCAATGATATTCATGACAACTCGAATAGCTTCATAAATAAAGAAAATTATCATAGGAAGAAGAATACATATGAAAAAACCGAACTGCGTTCTTATAAATCCTAATGCATTACCTACACCTGAAATTTTTTTACCTGTGTATTTGGCAACGATTGAAGTTGAAGTCTGAAGTTCTTCATCGGGTACAGGATTAGTTTTCTGGTTATCACCCTGAGTTCTGTAGTAGGTGATGCTTTCGTCCTTAATTACCTCCACAATTCTGTGGGTATTGTAAGTATTGACACCTTGAATCTCAATCGGGAATGTAACAATATCTCCTACCTTGTATTTGTAGCTCATATTATTTGTTACTTTACAGATAATAAGATCTCCCTTATCAAATGTATCTTCCATTGAATAAGACTCTACACTGAGAGGGGCATAACCAAACAAATTCGGGACCCCAGATGATTTTGTAGTAAGTGATAGCACTACAACAAGTATTGATACTATCAATATCAATATAACAATAACATCAACTATTGTATTAATTATTCTTTTTACTTTGCTTTTCATAAGGGGCCCCCATTACTTCGAATTAGTATTTTACAACTTAAATCTTATTATACCTGCACTGTATCACCAGTTACTGTGAAAGTTACTTCTGGCATTTCATTTCCTGCGTTTGCATCTTTAC
>JAFTAX010000042.1 GCA_017458445.1 Ruminococcus sp.
GCTTGCATCAGCAATACTTGTTACAACAAGCGAAGAGATTGCTGACAAGACAATTGAAGAGATAGAAAAACAAAAGGAAAGCCTTTCAAGAAAAGAAATAATTGATGCTTCACTTTCTGACTTTGGTGCAATTTTAATCTGTGCTAACAAAGAAATTGCCTGCGGTATTGCAAACAGACTTGCACCAGAACACCTTGAAGTGCTGTTTGAGAATCCGCTTGAATACTTAGGCAGGCTTGATAATGCAGGATCTGTTTTCCTTGGACATTTTGCACCAGAGCCTTTGGGCGACTATTATGCAGGTCCTAACCATGTGCTTCCGACAAGTGGTACAGCAAGGTTTTTCTCGCCACTGTCAGTTAACAGCTTTGAGAAGCGTTCAAGCTTTATATACTACACAGAAGATGCATTAAGAGAAGCAAAAGACGATATAGTTTTAATTGCAGAAAAAGAAGGACTTACAGCTCATGCTAATGCAATTAAAGTAAGATTTTAAAATAAAGGAGGAATAGTTTTGAGAACAGCTGAGATTTCAAGAAAGACAAAAGAAACTGATATTCAAATCAGCGTTAATCTTGATGGTGAAAGCAAAGTCAGTATTGATACTGGTATTGGATTCTTTGACCACATGTTAACAGCGTTTGGCGTACACAGTGGTATTAATCTGTCTGTTAGCTGCAAGGGCGATTTGAATGTTGATGCTCACCACACAGTTGAAGATACAGGTATCGTACTTGGACAGGCTTTTGCAAAAGCTTTAGGCGACAAAGCTGGTATTAACCGTTATGGCACATCATTTATTCCAATGGACGAATCACTGGCATTTTGTTCACTTGACATAAGCGGAAGACCATTTCTTGCATTTAACGCTGAGTTTAATGATGAAAAAACTGGTGAATTTGATACTTGTCTTACAGAAGAATTCTTCAGAGCATTTGCATTTAATTCAGGCATAACTCTGCACATCAGAAAAGAATATGGCAAGAATGACCACCATGCTATTGAAGCTATTTTCAAAGCTGTTGCTCATGCTTTGAAAGATGCTATTGAGATTAAGGGAGAAAACGTTCTTTCAACTAAGGGTGTGCTTTAAATGATAGCGATAATTGATTATGGTGCAGGAAATATCTTTTCCGTAAAAAATGCACTTGATTATCTTGGATATGAAAATAAGCTGACTGATAGTGCGGACGATATTATTAATGCTGATGCAATAATATTGCCTGGTGTTGGTGCTTTTCCATGGGCTATGAATAAGCTTTATGAAAGCGGACTTGTTGACACTATCAAGGAACAAGCAAAAGTTAAGCCATTTTTGGGCATCTGCCTTGGTATGCAACTATTGTTTGAGAAAAGCTATGAGTTTGAGGCGTGCGAAGGACTTGGGCTGATTCCTGGTAAGGTAGATAAGATTGATGAGCCTGACCTTGTTATACCACACATGGGCTGGAACAAGCTTGAATATAACAGGCAATGTCCGTTATTTAACGGTCTGAGTGATGAGGAGTATGTGTACTTTGTTCACTCTTACAAGGCTTATTGTAATGACGAAAATTTGTATGCTTATTGTGATTATGGACACACTGTTCCAGCACTTGTATCTGACGGAAAGTATATTTACGGTGCACAGTTCCACCCTGAGAAATCGGGTAAAACTGGCTTGAAGATACTCAAGAACTTTGCAGAACTTGCAAACAAGGAGGTGGAATAAATGCTTGCAAA
>JAFTAX010000043.1 GCA_017458445.1 Ruminococcus sp.
CCGCTTGTTGGCTCAACGATTATTGTATCCTTGTTGATAAGACCTTTCTTTTCGGCATCGTTTATCATCTCTAAAGCGGTTCGGGTCTTTATTGATCCACCGACATTCAATCCTTCAAATTTTACAACAATCTGAGCTGAGTCTTCATCAACCATTCTGTTAAGTTTTATCATCGGTGTATGCCCGACAACTTCAAGTATATTGTTATAGATCATAATATCTCCAGTATAATAGCATTTCAAAACTGTTAGTCGTCATGTTCAGTCGGCTCGTTCATGAAAAGCCCCATGATAGCCGACTCCATTTTGTTGCCTGTTTTTTCTTTGTCGCCAACTGATACGGATTTAAGCCTTACTTTTATGAAAGCCGAGAACTTCAGCTCATAATCTTCTTCATGCTTCTTTTCGCCCTTGTATGTAACCGTAAACGTAATCGGGTTGTAATACCACATACCGCTGTCGAATGAATTGTCAATTGCCTGTCCGTAGTTTTCAGCAGTCATTTTCATGTCGCTTTTGAAGTCATACGTTGCAAAACGCACCCTGAAAACCTGTATAACCGATATCACAACATAGACAATCAGTACAATAAGTGCTATTTTCAAGCCCTTGAAAATCTTTTCCTTTGTAATACCTGTGCTTTTTGTTACCTGTCTTGCTGGTGTCTTGCGAGGTTTAGGTACAGGCTGTTTTTTCGGCGGGTGTGTATGCTTGCGTTCAGGCGTAAAAGTCTGGGTGTTGACTCTTTGCGAGCTTCTTGCTGGTGCAGACTTAACAGCTGACGCAGGTCTTTGCGATGACACCTGTCTTTGTGGTTGAGCAGGTCTGTTTTGTGTGCTTCTGTTAACCTGCTGACGCTGTGGATTCTGGTTCACAGGTCTTTTTGCCCTTAACGGAGGAACAACCTTGCCGCAGTTAGCGCATATTTTCATGTTGTCACTAATTCTTGCACCACAAGCGGAACATTTTCTTTCCATATCAAAAATCCTTTATTTTAGTCTTTTATATGTATCTTAATACAGCAACGACTTTTCCGAGAATACTAACGTTGTCTGAAATAATCGGCTCCATGTTGTCATTTTCAGGCTGAAGACGATAGTGACCGTCCTCTTTGAAAAATCTCTTTACAGTTGCGTCCTCGTCATCAACAAGTGCAACAACAATCTCGCCGTTTTCTGCAACAGGAATCTGCTCGGCAATAACAACGTCACCGTCAAGAATAGCAGCGTTTATCATCGAGTCGCCTCTTACCCTGAGTGCAAACAACGGATACGCATAGTTCTTTTCTGGCTGAAAGTTAAGGTAAGCTGTAATATCCTCAACTGCAGTAATAGGCTGTCCTGCTGTTACAGTGCCGACAAGCGGAACCTTCATACCAGGTGAGCCGACAAGCTTTATTGCACGATTCTGATTGCTACCCTTTTCGATAAGCCCTTTTTCAGTAAGGGAAGTAATATAACGATGAGCAGTAGATGTCGATTTAAAGCCAAATTCAGCACAAATCTCTCTAACTGTCGGAGGATAGCCTTCCTCAAGTCTTTCCTTAACATATTCAAAGACTTTTCTTTCGTTATCAGATAGTTTCATAAAAACGTTTCCTTTCATAAGAGTCCGTTTCCTGCTATATTACTCCTCATGAAGCTTGCCTGCAAGAATCTTTGCAAGCTTATAAACATCACCGCAGCCGAGAGTTATAACCAGATCGCCCTCTTTTGCGTTTTCGGCAATATAATCTGCAATTTCATTAAAGTTTTTCTCTTTTTGCTCGGCTGTCTGCATATCCACAATTTCATGCGGTGTATCAAACCATACAGCACCGTCAATCTTTTTTGCAAGCTGTTCAGCGTAAATACCGTGTACATTTTTCTCACGGCTTCCCATAATATCAGTGATAACAGGAATGTCCGCAATAGATAAAGCCTTTACAAAATCGTCCATGAGAATCTCTGTTCGTGAATAGGTAAACGGCTGGAAAACTGCCCATACACGTTTAAAATCAAGACCTTTTGCAGCAGTCAGTGTGCAGGTAAGCTCTTGCGGATGATGAGCATAGTCGTCAACAATTGTGATACCCTTGACATAATCGATTTTTTGGAATCTTCTTATTGCACCTCTGAATGTCTGCAAGCCAAGCTCAATTCCGTCCATTGAAACGCCGGCATATCTTGCAGCAGCGATTGACGCAAGAGCGTTGATAACATTGTGGTCACCAGGAACATGAATTGCAAGGTTGCAAAGCTTTTCGCCTTTGTAGAACAAATCAAAGTTTGTCTGCAAGCCCTGCTTGCCTGTGATTTGTGCAGAATAATCGTTCTTTCTGTCAAAGCCAAAGGTGATAATCTCCTTGTCAAGACCTTCAACAGCCTTCAATGTATTCTCATCATCGCCGTTTATGATCAGTGCTTTTGTTGCACTTGATGCAAACTTGCGGAAAGATTTGATAATGTTCTCAAGCGTACCGAAATAGTCAAGATGGTCCTCGTCAATGTTAAGTATTATCGCAACGTCAGGATAAAGCTTGAGGAAAGTGTCAACAAACTCACAAGCCTCACATACCATAATATCGCTTTTGCCTGACTTGCCTGAGCCACCGATACTTGGAAGCTTTCCGCCGATAACGCAGGAAAGGTCAACGCCTTCTTCAACAAAAATCTGTGTCAGCATTGAAGATGTTGTGGTCTTTCCGTGAGTGCCTGAAACGCAGATAGCGTTTTCATACCAGCTTGTGACAAGACCGAGCATTTCCGAACGCTCAACAGTTATAGCATCACTTGCCTTTGCAGCAATAAGCTCAGGGTTGTCCGCCATGATTGCAGCAGAGTAAACTATAAGCTCAGCACCCTCGATATTTTCAGCACGCTGTCCCATAAAGACTTTTATTCCAAGCTTTCTTACAGCGTCAAGAGTTTCTGTTTCGTTGTTGTCAGAACCTGAAATCTCATAGCCTTTTGCATGAAGTATCTGCACGATAGGATACATTCCCGAACCGCCGATACCAATAAAGTGAACACGTCTGATATTTTTAAGCATTTCATTAGTAATCATGTAATATGCTCCTCTATATAAAAAGTTGGTTTTCTAACTATAGCTATACACATATATTATAGTACATTTTGCGAAAAAAATAAACCCCTTTTTGAATATTTTTTAAAAACAAGGCAAGAATTAATACATAAGCTTCCACATCAACAAAAGAAAGGACGAAAAATATGACTATTACAGAAATCAGAGTAAGAAAACTAATTGCAGAAGGAAAGCTCAAAGGCATCGTCAGCATAACAATTGATGACGTTTTGGCAATACATGACATAAAGGTTGTTCAGGGCGAAGAAAGGCTGTTTGCAGCGATGCCGAGCAGACGTGATGACAACGGAATGTTCCGTGACATCGTCCATCCGATTAATTCCGAGATAAGAAAAAATATGGAGGACCAGATTCTGTCGGCATATAAAATGGAAGTTGACCGACAGAGCGTTGAATCATAAATAAAAAACCGTATTCTGTCAGAATACGGTTTTTATTATACTATTTTTCGTTTTTAACTTCGCAGGAAGTGATAAGACTTCCGTCCATATCAAGATATTCAATGATAACAGATTCTATTGATGGAACCTGCTTTTTCAACTCCTTGAGAGTTTCTTTATAGGTTTCTTTTATCTTGTCAAATCCACTTTCAAGAGCGTCTTTTACAAGTTCAGAATCGCCGATTGATTGAGTGTATCTATACGAATACACAAGTGAGTTGTCACGGGCATTTACATCTAAGCTTAAACCTGTGCCACCCATAGCTTCCTTATAGACTAAAAATGCTTCTTTGTTTGCTTCAAAGAATTCTGCAACAGAAGCGTATGTAACCATAGAGCTGTCTGTGTTTTGCTGACTTACATCAGTCTGTGCAGTCGATTCTGTAACTGTAGTAGTCTGCGTTGTGCCTTTTGTAGTTTTCTCAGCAGCCGACTGTTCGTCCTTTTTGCCACAAGCAGTCAGTGCCACACACAAAGCAAAACAGCACAAGCAGGAAATCAATCTTTTCATCATAATCATTCCTTTCAGGTATCGTTATATCTTTGCGTTTGCAAGCATAAGCTTGATTCTGTTTTCCTGGTTAACCTTTGTTGCACCAGGGTCATAGTCGATAGCAACTATGTTGGCATCAGGATAAGCGTTCTTGATTACTCTTGACATACCCTTTGCAACAATATGGTTTGGCAGACAACCAAACGGCTGAGTGCATATAATGTTCTTTGTGCCTGTTTCAGCAAGAGCAGCCATTTCAGCAGTGATAAGCCAGCCTTCACCCATTTTTACACCCTGGTGAATATACTTGTCAGCACATTTTCTTAAGTGTTCAAAATCATGTGGTGGCTGGAAAACACCATGCTCTTTTATGACCTTTATTTGTTGCTTCTGATATTTGTAAAGCACATCATACCCTATAGTATATGCAAGAGTTTTCTTATCTTTCATATCATATAGCTTAGCGTCGTTTACAGCGTCTGATGCACAGTATAAAACAAAGTCAAGCAGTCCCGGAACATTAGGCTCACAACCTTCCGAGAGCAGAAAATCGTTAAGATGATTGTTTGCAAGCGGTGAATATTTTACATAAATCTCGCCGACAATACCAACCTTTGGCTTTTGCTCCTTTGTTCTTGGGAGAGCAGCAAAGTCGTTTAAAATTGCCTTGTAAATCGGCTTTGGCATAAGATACTTGTTGCCGTCAAGTAACTTTCCAAGCCTGTGTTCCCATCTTGCCAGAAGCTCGTCCGTGCTGCCCTTGTGTATCTCATAAGGCTTGCACTGGTTATAAAGAAGCATAAGCAAATCGCCGTAAAGCACACCATAAATAAGCCTTAGTGCGATAGCAGGCTTCATCGGAAAAGCAGGGTTCTTTTCAAGTCCGCTGAAATTAAGCGAGATAACAGGAACCTGAGGAAAATCTGCCGAGAGTGCCTTTCTGAGCAGATGCAGATAGTTTGACGCTCTGCAGCCGCCACCCGTCTGTGAGATTAAAAGTGCAGTCTTGTTTACATCATATTTACCACTTTTAAGAGCGTCCATAAACTGCCCGATAACCAAAAGTGCAGGATAGCAGGTGTCGTTGTGAACATTCTTCAGTCCTTCGTTGATAACGTTCTGAGTGGACGTCTGCAACAGCTCCATGTTATAGCCATATTTTTTGTAAATCGCAATAATGAGTTTAAAGTGAATCGGAAGCATATCAGGGACAAGAATAGTGTAGTCCTTTTTCATTTCTTCGGTGAAAATCGTTTTATTCACACGCTTTGAAGAGTTATCACTCATTTGATGCAGCCTCCTTTTCTTCAAGTGCAGCAGCGAGAGATCTCAGTCGGATCTTTGCAGCACCGAGGTTTGTAATCTCATCGATCTTAAGCTGTGTATAAAGCTTGTCTTTTTCTTCGAGAATAGCTCTTATCTCATCTGTCGTAACAGCATCAATACCGCAGCCGAATGATACAAGCTGAACAAGCTGCATATCATCATTCTGGCAGACATATTTTGCTGCTCTGTACATACGTGAATGGAAAGTCCACTGGTTAAGTACGTCAAGTGCAGGTGTGTCAACAAGGTCAGACACGCTGTCCTCAGTTATAACAGCAAATCCGAGTGACGCAATAAGCTTGTGGATACCGTGATTTATCTCAGGGTCAATGTGATAAGGTCTGCCCGCAAGAACGATAATCTTCTTGTCACGATCTCTTGCAGCCGAAATTATCTCCTGAGCTTTGTTTTGAATATCTTTTTTGTGGCGAACCTGTGCAGAATACGCCTTGTTAAGCACCTTTGCAACCTGCTTTGTGGTAATGCCATACTTTTTCAAAGCCCCTGAAACAGCCTTTGCAACGTGAGATTTTGTGTTTATGTCAAGATACGGTGCAATAAAGTTGTCGTCATTAAGATTAGGCATATTTGCCTTTAAAAGCTCTGGGTAATATGCAACAACAGGACAGTTGTAATGGTTGTCCGACTGTCCTTCGTCAACACCATAGCTCATGCACGGATAGAAGATAAAGTCAACGCCCTTTTCAAGCAGGCTTTCAATATGTCCGTGAGTTATTTTTGCAGGGTAGCAGACCGTGTCGGACGGAATAGTCTGCTGACCTTTATAGTATGTATCTCTTGTTGATTTTTCCGAGAACACAACCTCAAATCCAAGCTCAGTTAAAAGCGTGTGGAAGAAAGGCATAAGGTCATAGAAGTTGAGTGCCAGCGGCAGACCGACCTTTGCAATCGGCTCACCTGACGGCTTTGTGTTTTCAAGCTCAAGGATTGAATTATATTTATATTCAATCATGTTTTCCATAGGGTTTGAAATCTTGATTCCAGCACCCTTTTCGCACCTGTTTCCAGCGATAAAGCGTCTGCCGTCATTGAATTTTATGATAGTCAGGTTGCAGTGTGCACCACAGCCCTGACACTGAATTGCAGTTGAGTTATATGCAAATTCTTCAAGCTGAGCTTTTGTGAGAAGAGATGATGTGTTGTTAAAGCTTTTTGTCTTTTCCATAGCAAACAAAGCACAGCCAAAAGCACCCATAAGTCCTGCGATCGCAGGTCTTATAACGTTTCTGCCAAGCTCCATTTCAAACGAACGCAAAACAGCGTCATTCAGGAATGTACCGCCCTGTACAACAATGTTTTTGCCAAGCTCGTCAATTGATTTTGCACGGATAACCTTATAGATAGCATTTTTAATTATAGACGAAGAAAGACCTGCCGAGATGTCCTCAACACAAGCACCATCTTTCTGTGCCTGCTTAACTGATGAGTTCATAAAAACTGTACATCTCGAACCAAGCTCAACTGGTGCTTTTGCAAAAAGCCCCAGCCTTGCAAAGTCGGCAATTTCATATCCCATAGCCTGAGCAAAGGTCTGAATAAACGAGCCACAGCCTGATGAGCAGGCTTCATTAAGCATAATGCTGTCTATGGCGTTGTTTTTGATCTTAAAGCATTTGATATCCTGTCCGCCGATGTCGATAATAAAGTCAACATCAGGACAGAAATATGCCGCTGCCTTGTAGTGAGCAACAGTTTCGACAATACCGAAATCTACGCCAAGACCTGATTTGATAAGATCCTCGCCATAGCCTGTTACTGCTGAAGCTTTTATTTTTAGCTTCGGATTTGCAAGAGAGTAAATCTCCTCAAGCTTTGATGCAATAATATCAAGAGGTTGTCCCTTGTTTGAGCAGTAGTGCTGATAAAGCAGTCTGCCCTCAGGCGTAATAAGCACAAGCTTAGTCGTGGTCGAGCCAGCGTCAATACCGAGATAAGCGTCGCCTTCGTATGTCTTTATGTCTTCATATTTAAGGTCGGACTCCTTGTGCCTTTCAACAAAAGCCCTGTAGTCCTCCTGTGATTCAAAAAGGGGTTTTCCAACAGCAATAGTGTCCTGTGACTTAGCGTTGAGAATCTTATCCAGAGCCTCATCAATCGTCATTTCATCGCTCATCTGTTCAGCACGAAGAGCCGAGCCATAAGCCATAAAACATGGAGCAAGCTCAGGGAAAATCGCATGATTATCATCAAGCTCAAGCGTGTTTACAAATGCACGTCTGAGTCCGCTAAGGAAAGAAAGCGGTCCGCCGAGGAACAACACTTTGCCTTCAATTTTTCTGCCTTGTGCAAGTCCGGATACCGTCTGGTCAACAACAGCCTGAAAGATTGAAGCCGCAATGTCCTCTTTCTTTGCACCCTGATTAAGCAGCGGCTGAATGTCTGATTTTGCAAAAACTCCGCAACGGGAAGCAATCGGATAAAGCTTTTCACTGTTGAGTGACAGTTCATTCAGCTCATCAGGTGTAACGCCTAAAAGCCCTGCCATCTGGTCGATGAAAGCACCAGTACCGCCAGCACACGAGCCGTTCATACGCTGCTCAACGCCACCAGTGAGGAAGATGATTTTTGCGTCCTCGCCACCCAGCTCAACAACAACGTCAGCATCAGGGTACTGCTTGTTTACAGCGATAAATGCAGAGAAAACCTCCTGCACAAATGTGATACCGCAGGCTTCTGCAATTCCAAGTCCGGCAGAACCAGTTATTGCAATTTTAAACTTATCGCCCTTGAATTTATCACGGATTATTTTAAGCTGCTCTCCAACAGTTTCACGAACCTTTGAAAAGTGTCTTTCATATTTATTATAAACAATGTCCTCGCCGTCAAGAATAACGGTTTTAACGGTGGTAGAGCCAACGTCAATACCCAAGCTGTACAGTTTGTTCATTATATCATCCCTTTTCTTTTAAAAAACAACAATTTATGATATATTTATACACTATTCTATTATAACATACTTATTTAAAAAAGGGAATAGCTAATTTATTAAATTTAAGGAATATGTTTTTACCAGTTTTATTCAATTTTGTATAATTGTATGCGTAAATTTAAAAAAGCTATTGAAAAACTGTCAAAAATGTGATATAATTCAAACTGTGTAAAACTCAGAAAAACAGTGCGTTTCTGAGAGGTAAAAAATATAAACAATGAGGTTATTTTATGGGAAACAAAAAAGGTATGTTAAAACGCAGCACTGAAGTAAAGCAAAAAGAAAAATATCTTTTGCTTTTTGTGGTTGCGTATCTGGGGATGTTAATAACATTTATCCCTACAATGCTTGCTAATGACGGAATTCTCCTTTATTACGGAGACTTCAACTCACAGCAAATGATGTTTTATGAGCATGCAAACGAAATGGTTAGAAACGGAAATCTTGCATGGGACTGGGGAACCGATCTGGGTGCAAACTTCATCGGATCCTATTCGTTCTATCTGCTTGGAAGCCCGTTCTTCTGGCTCAGCACACTCTTTCCGCTGAAAGCAGTACCATTTCTTATGCCTTGGTTGCTGTCGCTTAAAACAGCAATTGCAGCAATAGGTGCGTATGCTTATATAAGAAGATTTGTTAACGACACAAACGCCTGCTTTGCAGGAGCTATGCTCTATGCATTCTCGGGATTCCAGGCATATAACGTCTTTTTCAATCATTTCCATGACGTCACGGCGTTCTTCCCGTTTTTACTGTTGGGCATGGAACTGCTTGTTCAGGACAAAAAGAAAGGTGCTTTTGCACTTGCAGTCGGAATCTGTGCAACAATAAGCTATTTCTTCTTTGCCTGCGAAGTCGTGTTCTGTGTAATTTATTTTGTTGTCAGATGCACGGACAAGGAATTCAAAATGGACCTTAACACATTCGGACTTCTGGCATTTGAAGCTATCGTGGGAGTAATGCTCTCGGCGATAATTCTGCTGCCAGCTTGTGTTGAAGTGTTCTCAAACCCAAGGCTTGAAGAGCATCTTTACGGTCTGGACATGGTATTCTACAGCGAAAACATAAGAATCCCAAGAATTATTCAGGCGTTCTTTATGATGCCGGATATGCCAGCAAGAATAAATATCCTGCACTCCGACAAGGCGAACTGGGCTTCACTCGCAGGTTATCTGCCAATGTTCTCAATGTGCGGTGTAATTGCATTCTTCAGAACAATAAAGAAGCATTGGGCATCAAAGCTCGTTATAATCTGTACAATCATGGCTTGTGTACCAATCCTTAACTCAGCATATGTGCTGTTTAACGGCAGCTACTATGCAAGATGGTACTATATGCCTATTCTGATTATGTGTCTTATGACTGCAAAGATTATTGCAGACCATAAGGAAAGCTTGAAAAAAGGCTTTATACCATGTGCAGTTGTTGCAGGAATATTCCTGCTTATCGGCGCATTGCCAAAGCTTGAAAATGACGAGGTTGTGTTCTTCAAGGTCCCTGACAATATAGATCTTTATAAAGTTCAGGTCGGCATAACATTAGTCCTTACAGTTGCGCTTGGACTGATAGTATATTTTGCAATTGAGCATAAAGAGTTCGGCAAAATCGTTGCATTGGCAACCTCGGGTGCTTGTATTGTAATGATGTTTGCATCAGTAAATTACTGTGCAGCACAAGCAAGAGACAACCACTATAAATATATTGATGACGCAATCTATGGCAAGGAAGATCTTGACATGGATAAGCTGAACGCTAAATATACAGGAGATAACACCTTCTATAGAATTGACACATCAGAAAACGTTGACAACTGGTGTATGTTCTGGGGACTCTCGTCCATGAGAACTTTCCACAGCGTTGTTCCTTCATCAATTATAGATTTCTATAAATCAATCAATCAGACAAGAGATGTTGCCTCAAGAATGGAAACAACACTCTATTCATTAAGAGGTTTGTTCTCGGTAAGATATTACTTCGACCAGGTAAGCGACCCGAACAACAACTACCCATCTGATTATCATGCTAACCTTGTTGACTTTAAGTATGTTGACACACAAAACAATTTCAACATTTATGAAAATGAACATTGGATACCAATGGGCTTTGCTTATGACCATTATACAACAGACAATGTCATAAAGAGTGCAAACGACATTGACAAAACAAATATCCTGCTTGAAGCAATGGTGCTTGATGACCAGCAGATTGCTAAATATGGCAACGTTATTACAAGGTATGATGAACAGAACAGCCCGAGAGATAAGGAAACTTATAAGACAGCCTGTGAAAATAAGAAGGCTCAGTCATGCTATTATTTCAAGGAAGATACAAACGGCTTTGATGCCAAGATTAAACTTGACAGCGATAAGCTTGTGTTCTTCAGTGTTCCTTATGAGGACGGCTGGTCAGCAACAGTAAACGGCAGAAAAGCTGATATTGAAAAAGTTTCATACGGATTCATGTCAGTGCTTTGCCGTGCAGGCGACAACGAGATTAAATTCCACTTTGAAACACCAGGCCTTAAAGCAGGTAAGATTATCACCGTTACAGGCTTTGCAATCTTCTTTGTATACGCCGGCACAAACTTCTATTATGTAAGAAAGAGAAAGAAAGCCGAAGCTGAAAAAGCAAGCCAGAAGCCTGCAAGCAAAAAGAAGTAACAGGAGGTCTGCTCGATGGTTCTGAAAGAAAAACCAATTGAAATCGAGGAAATATTCAAGGGAAAAGTCTTTGACGTAACCTTGGAAAAAGCAGAGATTGAAAACGGACAGACTGCTATGCGTGAGCTTGTCCATCACAACGGTGGTGTGTGTGTCGTGCCAGTCGACGAAGACGGCAATGTCTATATGGTTAAACAGTTTCGCTATCCTTTCAAAGAGGTGCTTTTGGAGGTGCCTGCAGGAAAGCTTGAAAAAGGCGAGAGCCATAAGGAATGTGGAATAAGAGAGCTTAGAGAAGAAATCGGTGCAACAGCAGAGAGCGTTGAATATCTTGGCTTCATCTATCCGACAGTTGCTTATGACACAGAAATTATCCATATGTACCTTGCAAAAGGCCTGAGCTTTGGAGAGCAGGACCTTGACGATGACGAGTTCGTTGACATCGTGAAAATGCCACTTTCAGAAGCCTTTAAGCTTGTAATGGATAACAAGATTCCCGACGCAAAGACACAAGCAGCAATCCTTAAAACTTATGTTTTGTTGAACAAATAATAAAAGCCTCCTGTGAAGCTTAGTCACAGGAGGTTACTTTTTGCACTGAAAAAGCCGACCCGTTTTAATGCAGGTCGGCTTTCTCATATTATATGGTTAGAAAACCAAAAAGATTAACCGTTTAATCTTTCCTCAAGCTTATCGAGTTCTTTAATCAAAGCATCAGGGATTCTTGCACCCTTATCAGCAAGGTCTTCCTTGTAGTATCTTCTCATCTCTGCAATTTCATCTTTCCAGAGATCCTTGTCAACAGCTAAAAGCTTGTCAAGAAGCTCTGGTGTAATCTCATCTTCAATGCCTGTGAGGTTGATGTCCTCAGGCTTTGGAAGATAGCCGATAGCAGTTTCATTTGCATCAACAGTACCTTCACATCTCTTGATAATCCAGTCGAGAACTCTCATGTTGTCGCCAAATCCAGGCCACATGAAGTTGCCGTCCTCGTCCTTCTTGAACCAGTTTACATTGAAGATTTTAGGAGCGTTTTCACCGAGCTTTTCGCCCATTTTGAGCCAGTGTGCCCAGTAGTCGCCAACATTGTAGCCGATAAATGGCTTCATAGCCATAGGGTCATGACGAAGCACGCCTACAGCACCTGTTGCAGCAGCAGTTGTTTCAGATGAAACAGCAGAACCCATGTATGTTCCGTGTGTCCAGTCAAATGCCTGATATACCAGCGGAGTTGTCTTTTCACGACGGCCACCGAAGATGATAGCAGAAATCGGAACACCCTGAGGGTTGTTGAATTCAGGTGAAATGCAAGGACAGTTCTCAGCAGGAGCAGTAAATCTTGAGTTAGGGTGTGCAAGCTTGTTGCCGGCAGCAGTGTATTCAACACCGTTTACCTTTTCGCCCTTCCATTCTGTAGCGTTTACAGGTGGATTATTGTCAAGACCTTCCCACCAAGGTGTCATGTTGTCATTGTTTATTGCAACGTTTGTGAAAATTGCGTTCTTCTTTGTTGAAGCAAGTGCGTTGAAGTTTGATTTAGCGTTTGTACCAGGTGCAACGCCAAAGAAGCCGTTTTCAGGGTTGATAGCATAAAGCTTGCCGTCATCGCCCTGCTTGAGCCATGCAATGTCGTCACCGACAGTCCATACCTTGTATCCCTGTTCTGTGTAGCAAGCAGGAGGGATAAGCATAGCAAGGTTAGTTTTTCCGCAAGCTGATGGGAAAGCAGCTGTGATGTATTTAACTTCGCCGTCAGGCTTTTCAACACCAAGGATAAGCATATGTTCAGCCATCCAGCCCTCGTTTTTACCCTGGAAAGAAGCGATTCTCAAAGCAAAGCACTTCTTGCCGAGAAGAACGTTTCCGCCATAAGCAGAGTTGATTGACCAGATTGTATTGTCCTCAGGGAAGTGAACGATATATCTCTTTTCAGGATCAACGTCAGCCTTTGAATGAAGACCTCTTACAAAGTCATCAGATGTGTCACCAAGGTTTTCAAAAGCCTTAGTACCCATTCTTGTCATAATATCCATGTTAAGTACAACATAGATTGAGTCAGTAAGTTCAACACCGACTTTAGCCAATGGTGAACCGATAGGACCCATTGAATAAGGGATAACATACATTGTTCTGCCTTTCATAACACCGTCATACATTGGTGTCAGTTTAGCATACATTTCTTCAGGTGAGCACCAGTTGTTTGTAGGACCTGCATCTTCTTCCTTCTTTGAACAGATAAAAGTTCTGTCCTCAACACGAGCAACGTCGTTTGGAAGTGTTCTGTGATAAAGGCATCCTGGATATTCTTCCTGGTTCATCTTTATCATCTCACCAGTTGAGAGAGCTTCGTCACGAAGAGCCTGAAGCTGTTCGTCAGAGCCGTCAATCCATACTACCTTATCAGGTTTTGTAAGTGCAATCATTTCATCAACCCATGCGTTAACGTTAGGGTTTTTTGTTAGACTTGCCATATTCATTATACTCCTCTCGTAATTGTAAAATTACATTATTAAGACTTGAAAAAATCAAATCTTCCACAAATAACATTATACTCTACAAAAGTCCTTTTGTCAACACCCAATCTGTCAGATGTTTAACAATCTTTTGCAAGATTTGTGTGCTAAAAATTCGTTTTTTACATTTTTTAGTTATTGTCACGCACAAAACCACACGATTTTGAATATACCACACACAAATTATGCAAAAACAACACAAAAAACCAAAGTTAATGCCAAAGGCAGAACATATTGCTGTTATGGCAAAAAAGTTTAAATCTACGATTTGTACAAATACAAAATCACAACAAATTTTCATATTGTGCAAAAAGCCAACTGCCGTTTAGCTGACCAAAATTGAGCGGGATTTCTTTTATAGCATTTTGATATAAAGTATCGCCTGAAAGCACGAGCCGATTGTTAATCACATACAAAAACGCATATAAAGCCAGCGAATTTTGCAAATTTGCTTTTGTGTTATCAAAGCAGTAATATTAGTATAAAGACAGGAGTGATAAACATGACAAGAAACACAAGCAAAAAAATAAAACTTCTCGCACTCACAGGACTTTTTATGGCTATGACATATGTACTGACAGCGTTTTTGCACGTCCCGACAATTAAAGGCTATGTCCATGTCGGCGACGCAGTAATCTTTCTCGGAGCAGCCGTCCTTCCGACACCTTATGCAGTTGTCGCAGCGTCCTTTGGTGCAGCACTTTCTGACGCACTATCAGGCTATTGGATCTGGGTTCCTGCAACGCTCGTGATAAAAGGTCTGACAGCATTATTCTTTACATCTAAAAAAGATAGAATTATCTGCACACAAAACCTGATAGCACTTGTGCCAGCACTGATTATATGTGTAGTCGGATATGGCGTATATAGCGGACTTGTGATTTTTAATTCACTTGCAGGTGGTTTTGCTGACGCTTTAGCAAACACAATGCAAACTCTCACAAGCGGTGTACTATATATAATAGCAGGTCTTGCGTTTGACAAGATGAAACTGAAAAACCGAATATAATGAGTAGCTCCCGCAAGAGATTGTGGGAGTTCTTTTTTTGTCACACATATGTAAAATTCGTCATATTATAAAGCATAGCGACAAAATCCAACATACTATATATAAAGGAGAGATAACAATGGACTTTTTTGAAAGCGGTGTTTTAGGTAGACTCCTTAACGCCGATGATGAAGATACAGCCGTTGTAAGTAAAGACAGCTGTAATTGTCCACAGCCTGAGGGTGCATTTCCTCAAGAAACACCTATAGCTATGGCATATGTACCATTCCAAAAGTGGGAAAAACCATATGATAAAGATACAGGTTTAGCAAGAGCTACGATTTTTCCATCACTTGATAAGCCTTTTATTGGAAAGGGGGCAGCTGACTGTGGAACTGACTAATAAACAGAGAGCCATGAGAAAGGTCCAGGCGGCAACCTTTGCACTTGTTGAAGCAAACCTCTATCTTGACAGCCACCCGACTTGTCCGAATGGTCTGGAGTATTTTGAAGAACACAAAAAGGAATACAATAAAGCTGTAAAAGAATACGAGGAGAAGTATGGACCTCTTACAGCAGCTGCGTCAAACAACAATAAAAAGTGGGAATGGGTAGTAACACCTTTTCCATGGGAAAGAGGTGAAAGCTAATGTGGCAATATGAGAAAAAACTTGAATATCCGGTAAACATCAAAAACCCAAATCCAGCGTTAGCAAAGGTTATAATATCACAGCTTGGCGGTCCTGACGGAGAAGTCGGTGCAGCAATGAGATATCTTAATCAGCGTTATTCAGCACCGTGCCGTGAAATACAGGCAATACTCACTGATGTAGGGACTGAAGAGCTTGCACATATGGAGATAGTGTCCGCAATACTCTATCAGCTGACCAGAAATCTGTCTATGAAAGAGATAAAAGAGAGTGGTTTTGACACATATTTTGTTGACCACACAACAGGAATCTATCCTGTGGCAGCATCAGGAGTTCCTTTTACGGCAAGTGTATTCCAAAGCACAGGAGATCCTCTCGCTGATCTGCACGAAGATCTTGCAGCTGAACAAAAGGCACGTTTGACATATGATAATATTCTGCGACTGGCAGACGATCCAGATGTACGTGACCCGATAAAGTTCTTAAGAGAGC
>JAFTAX010000044.1 GCA_017458445.1 Ruminococcus sp.
GCAATTAATAGCATTTAGCGTACGACTTACACTTCATTATTGCAATGTCAATCCGATACAACAAACAACAACCTTGGAACGCTGAATCCGTTCCGTTATCGTGGTTATTACTACGATGAAGATACAGGACTTTATTATCTCCAGTCAAGATACTATGACCCTGTAACTATGAAGTTCATTAATGCGGATGACCCTAATATCATTTTTTCATATCCGTATGAACTAATGTCAGTTTTGGCTTATGATTACTGTCAGGGCTGTAAGAACGGCAAATGGAAAGACATATAATGGTGCATTTGTGACGAAAAGTGTGAAGGTGAAATAGACAAACCAAAAAAACCACCCGAAAGGGTGGTTTTTGTATTATAACGTCTTTTTCATTGTGACGTGAGGGCAGTGCTCGTCCATGTGCAAATCCTGCAGATTGACATATCCAAGCTTTTCATAAAAGCCCGATGCCTGAACCTGCGAGGACAGCGTTATTGCCGTCACGCCTTGCTTTTTTGCATAGTCCTCAAGGGAAATGATTACCTTTTCGCCGAGTTTTAGACCTCGATATTCAGGCAGTACGGCTACACGGCCGATGTGCCAGCCAGTTTCGTCACTGAAAAGGCGACCGGTTGCAACTGCATTATCATCGCTTGTGATCAGGACATGATATGCATCAGCATCAATGTCGTCAAACTCGTTTACAAAGCCTTGCTCTTCGACAAACACCTTTTTGCGTATGTCGGCTGCCTGCGGGACGGTTTGCAAGCCCTTTGCTATTTTTACGGTGTATTCCATTATATTAGCACCTTGGACAAGAACTCTTTAAGACGTGGGCTTTTCGGGTTTGAGAAGAATTCCTCAGGTGATGCCTGTTCGGCTATAATTCCCTCGTCCATAAACAGCACTCGTGAAGCAACTTCTTTTGCAAAGCCCATTTCGTGTGTAACGACAACCATTGTCATGCCGTCATCAGCAAGCTCTTTCATGAGGTTTAAAACTTCGCCTACCATCTCTGGGTCAAGAGCTGAGGTTGGCTCGTCAAAGAGCATTACATCAGGGTTCATTGCAAGTGCTCTTGCGATTGCAATTCGTTGCTTCTGACCGCCTGAGAGCTGTGCTGGATACTGTTCTGCTTTATCTGCAAGACCGACTTTTTCAAGAAGCTCAGCTGCTTTTTTGTCGGCTTCTTCTTTTGTCATAAGCTTGAGCTTGGTCGGTGCAAGAGTGATGTTTCTTCTGATTGTAAGGTGTGGAAAAAGGTTAAAGTGCTGGAACACCATGCCCATTTTTTCACGCAAGAGATTTATCTCTTTTGTGCGTGATTTTGTTATGTCGGTGCCTTCAAAAAAGATTTCACCAGAGGTTGGACGTTCAAGAAGATTAAGGCACCTTAAAAATGTACTTTTGCCTGAACCTGACGGGCCGACAATTACGACTTTTTCGCCTTTTTTAATCTCTTCGTTTATGTCCTTGAGGATATGTAGGTCGCCAAAGGCTTTGTTGAGATTTCTAACGCTTATCATTCTTTGCCAGCCTCCTTTCAAGCTTGCCAACAAGCCATGTGAGAATCATTACCATGATAAGATAGATTATTGCAACAGCGATAAGTGGCAGGAAAGCTTCGTATGTTGCTGCTCTGATGATATCTCCGCCTTTTGTAAGGTCGGCAAGTGCGATATATCCGCAGATTGATGTTTCCTTGAGCAATACGATAAACTCGTTTGCAAGTGCTGGCAAAACATTTTTGAATGCTTGTGGCACGATAATGTTTACCATTGTTTTTGAATAGCTAAGTCCTAAACTTCCGCCTGCTTCAAACTGCCCGATGTCAATAGACATGATACCTGAACGTATAATCTCTGCAACATAGGCAGCAGAATTCAGTCCGAATGAGAGTATTGCTACAAAGGTTTTATCAATCTTGACCGAACCGAATATTACAAAATAGATAATCAAAAGCTGTACAACAACAGGTGTTCCTCTGATTACTGTAAGATAGAGCTTTGTTACTGCGTTGAGTATTTTAAGATTTCCTGTTTTGTCATGAGTTGATCTTACAATAGCAATAAGGAACCCTAAAAAGATACCGATAAGTGCTGCAAAAACAGTGACTATAAGCGTTGTCTTAAGACCGTCAGTAAGATACTGCCACCTTGCACCGTCAATAAAGGTATCGTGAAGTCTTTGCATAAAATCTGACAATGTTTTCACCTCTCACATAAAAAGGCTATCATCAAAGATAGCCTTTGAATTATGTATTATTTTTTACGAACGATAATAACCTGCTTACCTGTTGCATATGAGTCGGAGAACAATACGTTTTTCTTTCTTTCTTCTGTAACTGTCATGCCAGCAGCTCCAACATCAGCTTTACCTGACTGGATTGCAGGAATAATTGAATCAAATTCAATGTTTTCAATCTCAAGCTCCATGCCGATGATGTCGCATACAGCCTGCATCATGTCAGCATCAATACCAACAACCTTGCCGTCTTCGATGCTTTCGTATGGTGGGAATTCTGCATTTGTTGCCATTACAAGCTTGCCGTTGTCATATTTAACATCGTCAGGTGACTTGTATGGGGTTTTGCCTGCGTCTTCACCGATCCAGTTCTTAAGGATTTTATCCATTGTGCCGTTATCCTTAATAGTCTTGAGAGCGTCATTGATTTTTTCCTGAAGCTCCTTGTTATCAAGCTTCATTGCAATAGCGTAATCTTCGGAAACAAATTCCTCATCAAGTATTTCAAGGTCGTCATTCTTTGAAACAAATACCTTAGCAGGCTCGTTATCGATAATAACTGCATCAACCTTGCCCTGCTTCAAAGCCTGAACTGCGTCGGCACCCTTGTTGTACTTTTCAACTGTAGCATCTTTGATGTCTCCTGCATAGATATCACCAGTTGTTCCAAGCTGTACACCTACTGTCTTACCTTCGAGGTCATCAACGCTATGTACAGTGTTCTTAGGTACGCCACAAGCTGTGAGCATTGTTGCACCCATAACTCCTGCCAATAAAGCAGCCAATATTTTCTTCATAAATAACCAATCCTTTCTATTACAATTATAATGTATTATTATAATACAGTTTACATATTTTTGCAACCTGTTTTACAGGCAATTTAATGACTTTTTTGTAAATTATGCATTTTTATACATTATCTTATCTGACCTGTACCGTTTATGAGATATTTCGTTGTTGTCAGTTCCTTAAGTCCCATCGGGCCTCTTGCGTGGAGCTTTTGTGTTGAAATCCCTATCTCTGCACCGAGTCCGAACTCTTCGCCGTCTGTGAAACGTGTAGAGCAGTTTACATAAACAGCAGCTGAGTCAATCTGTTTCTGGAATTCTTCCGCAGCATAAAGGCTCTCGGTTACGATACATTCAGAATGACCTGTTGAGTATTTCTGGATATGCTCGATTGCTTCGTTGAAGCCGTCAACGACCTTGATTGAGATGATATAGTCAAGAAATTCTGTAGCATAGTCGTCCTCATCAGCAGGTACAACACTATCGCCGAGAATTACTCTTGTTAGGTTGCAGCCTCTGATTTCTACGTTATGCTCATCAAGACGTTCTTTGAGCATGATTAGAAATTCTTCGGCTACGCTCTTGTGGACAAGACAGCTTTCAACGGCGTTGCATACAGACGGACGCTGTGTCTTTCCGTTGTCAACGATGTCAACAGCCATTTTCAAGTCGGCACTTGAGTCAACATAGACATGGCAGTTTCCTGTACCTGTTTCGATAACCGGCACGGTTGCAGACTGTACAACAGCGTTGATAAGCTGTGCACCACCTCTTGGAATAAGCACGTCAATATAGCCGTTTGCCTGCATCATCTCAACAGCAATCTGTCTGTCGGTGTCCTCAACAAGCTGGATTATATCAGGTGAAAAGCCTGCAGTTTCAACCGCCTGACGCATAAGGTCAACAAGAATTTTGTTTGAGTTAAATGCTTCTTTTCCACCTCTTAGAATAACTGCGTTTCCGCTTTTTAAGCAGAGTGCTGCAGCGTCAACCGTTACATTTGGTCTTGCTTCATAGATGATACCGATAATGCCCATTGGAACACGAACCTTTGTGATTCTCATGCCGTTCGGACGGACTGATCCGCTTTCAATCTGTCCTACAGGGTCATCGAGCATTGTCAGCTTTTCACAGGCATTTGCGATACTGTCGATTCGCTTCTCGTCAAGTGCAAGTCTGTCCTGCATTGATGGTGACATTTTCCTGAGCCTTGCATTCTCAAGGTCAAGCTCATTTTGCTCCATTATCCTTTGCTTGCATCTTCTCAGGACGTGTGCAATCTCAAGCAGTGCATCGTTTTTCTGTGAAGATGATGCGTTTGCGAGGTCTGCTTTGCAAGCTTTTGCATTAGTCGCAAGACGTTCAATATAGTTCATAAAAATCCTCCTTATAAGATTTTTTATTTATTTTTTAGCTTTGAAAAGTGTGCCTATCTCGACATTTTCAAAAAGATAATAGAGATTGTCAGGGTTTTTTCCGTTGACAATTACCATGTCGATGCCGTGTTCATTTGCAATTTCGGCAGCACTGATTTTTGTTATCATACCGCCTGTTCCAAGACGTGTTCCTGCACCACCAGCTAATGCACGGATCTTGTCGTCAATTTCATAGACAACAGGAATCAGCTTTGCGTCAGGGTCCTGTCTTGGATCGCTGTCATAAAGCCCGTCAATGTCAGACATTATAACAAGCAAGTCTGCGTTCGCAAGCGTTGCAACTGTTGCTGCAAGTGAGTCATTCTCGCCCACTTCAAGCTCCAGCTCATCAATTGCAACGGTGTCGTTTTCGTTTACAATCGGAATAACACCATGCTCGATTATCTTTTCAAGAGCATTCTGAACGTTCTCGGTTCTTCCTTCAAGAAGGATATATTTTGTAAGCAGCATCTGTGCAACATTTAAGCTGTAGTTTGAAAACAGATTATCATAAAGATACATAAGCTCACACTGTCCCACAGCAGCACACGCCTGTTTTGACGGTGTGTCCTTTGGCTTTTCACTAAAGCCGAGCTTTGCCATGCCAAGACCTAACGCACCGCTTGAAACGATAATAAGCTCATGGCCTGCATTTTGCAAATCAGCAAGGTTTTTTACAAGCTGTTCAACACGTCTGATGTTAAGCCTGCCTGTTTTGTGAGTAATTGTTGATGTGCCAAGCTTTATTACTATTCTCTTTTTTGATTTTAAATCTACCATTTTTCTTCCTCTATTCTATAAATTTGTGTTATTAAAAAACAAACTCTGGTTTTATAAACTTAACGCCGTTATCAGTTACATAATCAATAAGCGTTTTGTAATAATCAGGTATCAGTCTGTTGGTCTGTGGGTGGTCATGTATCATAATAACATGAGTACTGCCTTTTTGTAGCAAAGCTCCATTTTCTTTTTGTTCTTCGCTATGCACTTTCTTGAAGATATCGTCCAGAGAAGGATCATCAATGCTTTGTAGCATATATTCCCCGAAATCAAAAGTCCAGTAGGAATCCATATCAACATTAAGCTTTCGTTCTTTGTACCATTCAAAATCAATGGCAGAATCATTGATCCTTGCAAAGCCATTAGCTTTAAAATACTGCTGAAGCTTATCCTTGTTGTTGCCACCTTTGTCGCCATAAGGAAATGCAAAAAGCTTATATTTTCTCTCGACGTTTGCATAAGCATATAGCTTATCAAGCAACTTTTCACAATGTTCGATCTCCTCAACAGCCTGTTCAAAAGAAAGCTCGGAAAAGTTAGGATGCGAATAACTGTGGTTGCCGATAACTGCACCTTTTTTTAAGGCATAAACAGCATTGTCAAAGTATTTTTCAATATTTTCCCCTAAGGCAAAAATAACAGGCGTGATTTGCTTTTTCTCGAGATAGTCAATAAACTCAGGAGTCATTTCTGACGGGGAATCATCAATTCTTAAAATAGCTTTACTCATTTGTTCACCACATTTTCAGGATTGCCGTCGATCCAGTGTTTCAGATTCTGGGCAACCTTTTCTAATAGTCGTTCTCTTGTTTCTTTTGGTGCCCATGCGATATGAGGAGTGATAGTGCAGTTCTTTGCTTTTCTTAAAGGACAGTCCTCACGCATTGGCTCAAAAGTCAAAGTGTCAATGCAGGCTGCTGCGATAACGTCATTGTTAAGTGCGTCAGTCAGGGCATATTCATCGACAAGTCCGCCTCTTGCTGTGTTGACAAGCAGGGCAGTCTTTTTCATTTTTTGCAGGGTGTCCTTGTTTATCATTTTTTCATTGTCGCTTGTTAAAGGGCAGTGAAGTGATACGATGTCTGACACGGCAAGCAGCTCATCAAGTGAGCAGGTTTTTGTGCCGTCGGATACCTTTTCGGGTGAACGTGTATAAGTTACAACATTCATGTCAAAGGCTTTAGCAAGCTGTGCGGTCTTCTGACCTATATCGCCATAGCCTACAATGCCGAGAGTTTTTCCTGCAAGCTCGGTTGTTGGTATATAAAAGTATGAAAACAGCTTATAGTTTACCCAGTCGCCGTTGTCAACCGTTTTTGCGTACTCTGCAATTTTGTTATAATAATTCAGTATGAACGCAAAGGTATGCTGTGCAACAGAATTTGTGGAATATGCAGGCACGTTGCAGACTACAGCACCATGCTTTTTTGCGGAAGCTATGTCAACATTGTTATAGCCTGTTGCAAAGAGTCCGACATACTTAAGATTCGGGCATCTTTCAAAAACATCATCTGTTATCAGGCACTTGTTGCAGATAACAGCGTCAGCGTCGTCAATTGTTTTTGCAACCTCTTCATTGGGGGTATATCCATAAACCTTTGTGTCACACAGCGATGTTATCGGTTCAAGCGACACATCATTTCTTGCAACGGTTTCGGAATCCAATATCACAAGCTTCATTATTACAAATCCTCTTTGTCGTCAAAAGCGTTGTCTACTATTTTCTTGTTTTCTTCCGAGAATGCTTTTTCAGCTTCCTTTTTCTGCTCAGCTTCTTTTTCCTGCTGTGCATTTTCAGCTCTCACTTTTTTGTTGTACATATGAGATGTGATTCCTGCAGCAACAAGGAGTATGAGTTCTGCTATAAACAGTCCGAGAATAACGGGCTTGCTTGTATAATACTGTGTAACGAATGTGAGGTCTATTGCAACCATTATTATAAGATAATATGCACTGCGTTTTCTGTAAAACTGGAAAAGATACAAAAGTGTGGCAAGAATACAGAATATAAAATGCATTTTAAATGGCAGTGGTGTATATACATTTTGCATATTGTCTGCCATGCTGTTTGCTGTGAGTATTTCTAACATAATAAGTTCTCCTTTGAATGTGTATTTTTGAGCAGAGCTCTTATTAATAAACTTAACCAATTAATTATACCATATAAAAACGGGTTTTTCAAGTGGTGTGATACTAAGAATACGGCTATTATTGACAAGGACTGATATATATGTTATTATTTTTTTGCACGTTTATATATATGGAGGAACATTATATGAGTTTTATAAAAAAAGAATTATATTGCAAAAAAAGCAATCAGTATATACTCTTTTTAGTTTTAATCACTATTGCTTTTTTTATAAAGCTTTGGAAAGCACAATACGGAATAAGCGAATATGATGAGTCTTTTTATTTATCAATACCGCATCGTATGTCGCTTGGAGATAGCTTGTTTATAAATGAGTGGCATGTTTCTCAGATGTCAGGACTATTGTTGTATCCTTTTTATTGGCTATATATGAGCGTTGCAGAAACTACCGAAGGCATTGTGTTGATGTTTCGATATTGTTATGTTGTTGTTCATTTGTTAGTAGTTCTTTATGTTTATTATAGCATTAGAAACAATGGCTTTCTCACAGTTTTTGGATGTTTAGCGTATTTTCTTTTTACTCCATTTCAATTAATGGCACTATCTTACAATACGATTGGTATGGATTTAGTAATATTGACTTCAGTAATGCTATTAACATATAAGTATAAACGCAAGAGCAGTGTAATAAAGTTGATAATTGCAGGTTTCTTTTTTGCTGCTGCAATTCTATGTTGCCCTTATTTAGTTCTCATTTATATTCTATTGTTTGTTTTAATCATGTCTTTAAGGGTAATAAGCCATAAAAGCAAAAAGGAAAAACTAAAAACGGAGTATAAAGATAAGACAATTCATGATACACTGACATTGAATTCATTTGTGTTCTTTACGCTTGGATGTATCATACAATTGGGTATATTTATAACTTATGTACTTAGTCATATGAAGCTAAAAAGATTTTTGAAAGCGTTAAAGTACATATTAAGTGATCCTGAACACGACAGTTCTTTCTTAACGAAAACAATAAGATATTTTAAGCATTTTTTTATATCTACCCACCCGATTTATATAGCTGCATTATTTTTATTAGCAGTGGCTTTTATGGTCATGCTGTTTGATAGAAACAGACTTAAACACATATGCAGATATATATTTGCTGTATGCTGTTTCGATTGTATATTCTTCCTGTTCAGTCGTGACAATATAGCACTTAATTCATTTATGATTCCTATTTCTCTCATTGGTGTGTTTGTGTTTGTTTTGTCAAAAGAAAAGAAATGGAATATATTTGTTGGCGGCTATCTGTTTGGAATACTTTATTCTATTGCATTAAACTATTCTTCTAATACTGGTTTATATGCCATTAGTATTGGCTTTTCTGTTTCAACAGTATATAGTTTTATTCTGATTAATGTATTTTTGAAAGAGCGTTTCGCATACCACCGTGAAAAGCATAACATTACAAACAAATCGGTTTTGCTATGTATGGCTGTTATAATGACGTACTTTTTCGGAATTGAAATGTACTATAACGTAAATATCTCCTGGCTTGATAAGACCGTAGTGTATCCAAAGCGATTAACCGAAACGATAGAAAAAGGGCCTTTAAAAGGTGTCTATACTACGACATACAGAAAAAGAAGATACGAACTTATATACAATGATTTAATGGATTATAAAAAGCTTGAGAAAAAGCCGATTCTATGTCTTACCAATCAGTGTTGGTTATATCTCGGACTTGAAGACTTTGATTATTCTACATATTCAGCCTGGCTTCCTGAAACGAAAGCATCTTTAGACAGGTTAGAAGAGTATTATGACTTTAATCCTGACAAAAAGCCTTATTATGTATATATTCCTGATCTTGAAAAGTGGGAGGATATATCAATCCCTATTCAGTTTTTTGAGTCCAAAGGATATACTTGTAAAAAATGCAATTCTGGATATAAACTTAAATTGTAAGGAGGAACATAATCTTGACTAATGAAAAACAAAAGTTAACAGACAGAGGCATTCAGATTCTAAGAATAATTGCTTGTTTAGCGGTCTTTTTTTGCCATTTTGGACAAAGGTTAAAGCTTGGTAGATTTTCAGCTAATCTATTAAATTTTTCACAATTAGGAAGATATGGCGTAGAACTGTTTTTTGTGGTTAGTGGATACTTAGTTTGCTTTTCTTTGTTGAATGGGAAATCTGCAATTCAGTTCTATAAGAAAAGGATAATCAGGATTCTTCCGTTATATTATTTCTCAATACTCGTATTTTTTATAACAGAATCGTTTGTTTTCAGAGATGTTCCAAAAGATGATATGCATCTTGGCTGGTTGAGATATATTTTTTGTCTTAACGGAATAGTTCCGTCAGAAGGTTATTTTTGGAGTAATATCGGAATCACATGGACTATCCCTGTTTTTTTGATGTTTTATATACTGGCTCCGTTTTTTATTAGGATAAAGTAATCAACATTAAGCTCTGCAATAGTATTAGCTATTTCTTTAGGTGTTTCATTA
>JAFTAX010000045.1 GCA_017458445.1 Ruminococcus sp.
GTTGACGGCATATCTGCACTGTCTGTACCCTTTGAGAACAATGCTTTAGCTGCATCATCTGCTTTTTTTGCTTCTTCTTCACCATGAACAAGCTTTGTTAGCTCATAAGCAAGAAGTTCTTTAGCCTTGTTAAACTGAGCACCTTCCATTGTCTTTTCCATTTCTTCTATTTCTTCAATAGGAACAAATGTAAGCATTTTCAGGCATTTGATAACGTCAGCATCAGCAACGTTTCTCCAGTACTGGTAAAATTCATACGGTGATGTTTTTTCAGCATCAAGCCATACAGCACCTTTTTCTGTCTTACCCATCTTTTTGCCCTCGGAATTGAGAAGCAATGTTATTGTCATAGCATAAGCGTCCTTGCCAAGCTTACGTCTGATAAGCTCAGTACCGCCCAGCATATTAGCCCACTGATCATCGCCACCAAACTGCATATTACAGCCGTGATCCTGGTATAGCTTATAGAAGTCGTAGCTTTGCATGATCATGTAGTTAAACTCAAGGAATGTAAGTCCTCTTTCCATTCTCTGCTTATAGCACTCATGTGAAAGCATTCTGTTTACGCTAAAATGTGCACCAACTTCACGCAAAACATCAACATAATTAAGGTCAAGCAGCCAGTCAGCGTTATTGACAAGCATAGCCTTATTGTCTGAGAAGTCAATAAATCTGCTCATCTGCTTTTTAAAGCAATCAATATTATGGTCTATCTCTTCTTTAGTGAGCATTTTTCTCATGTCTGTTTTGCCTGACGGATCGCCTATCATAGCTGTACCGCCACCAAGCAATGCTATAGGCTTATTACCAGCCATTTGCAGACGCTTCATAAGGCACAGCGCCATAAAGTGTCCAACGTGCAGGCTGTCAGCAGTCGGGTCAAAGCCAATATAGAATGTAGCTTTGCCGTTGTTTATAAGCTCTTTTATTTCCTCCTCGTCAGTAAGCTGAGCGAGAAGTCCTCTTCTTTGCAATTCTTCAAATAATGTCATTTTTAGTCCTCCTTTTTAGTAAAACACGAAGTCCCCCGACAGAAATCTGCCGGAGGACGAAATTACTCGTGGTACCACCTCGGTTTATCAAGCCTGAGCCTGACCTCATGGTTTGCATACACAAACCTGTTCTATAACGGGAACTCCCGTACTTCCCTACTATCAGTTCAGAAAATCAGCTCAAAGATGTATTCACACATAAGCCTTTATATCCTCACACCAACCGGATACTCTCTGAAATAAGCACTTATATACTACTTCTTCTCATCATCGCATTTAAATAATAATAATAATAATTTATCACAAATATGTATTATTGTCAAGTGGTATTATTCGTAAAGTGGATACTTTTTACAGATTTCTGTTACTGCTGCTCTGATTTCATCTGCTTTGTTTTCAAAGTCAGTAGCTGTGAGATAGATAAGCTCTGCAATCTTGTCCATATCCTCTTCAACAAGTCCTCTTGTTGTAACTGCTGGTGTACCAATTCTTACACCGCTTGTTACAAATGGGCTTTGTGGGTCGTTAGGAACAGCGTTCTTATTTACTGTGATATACACTTCGTCAAGTCTTTTTTCAAGTTCTTTACCTGTAATGTTAAATGACTGGAGATCAACGAGCATGAGGTGATTGTCGCTGCCACCTGATACAAGGTTGAATCCACGCTTTACAAGACCATTAGCAAGTGCCTGTGCATTCTTTACAACCTGCTCTGCATACGCTTTGAATTCAGGCTTGAGTGCTTCACCGAAACATACAGCCTTTGCAGCGATAACGTGCATAAGTGGGCCGCCCTGAGTTCCAGGGAAAATTGCCTTGTTGAACTTCTTAGCAAGCTCTTCATCGTTTGTAAGAATCATACCGCCTCTTGGACCACGAAGAGTCTTGTGAGTAGTTGTAGTTACAACATCTGCATATGGCATAGGTGATGGATGCTGTCCACCTGCAACAAGACCAGCGATATGTGCCATATCTACCATAAAGTATGCACCAACGCTCTTTGCAATATTTGCTATTCTCTCAAAATCGATTACTCTTGGATAAGCTGATGCACCAGCAACGATAAGCTTTGGATTGTTTTCCTTAGCAAGTCTTTCAAGCTCGTCATAATCAAGGAAGCCGTTATCATCAAGACCGTAAGATACAAAGTTGTAGTTCTTACCAGACATATTTACAGGTGAACCATGTGTAAGATGTCCGCCGTGTGCCAAACTCATACCAAGGATAGTATCTCCTACCTCGCAAAGTGCAAAATAAACAGCAAGATTTGCCTGTGCACCTGAATGTGGCTGTACATTTGCAAATTTAGCACCAAAAAGCTTACAAGCACGCTCGATTGCAATATCTTCTACAACATCTACACACTCGCAACCGCCATAATATCTCTTTCCTGAATATCCTTCAGCATACTTGTTTGTCAAGGCACTGCCCATTGCAGCCATAACTGCAGGTGATACAATGTTTTCACTTGCAATAAGCTCAAGATTTCTTCTCTGACGTGAAAGCTCTGAGTTCATTGCCTTTCCAACATCGCTGTCAAACTGTTCAACAAAACCTATTGTGTCTACTATTTTCATGTTTTTTGCTCCTAACATTAGAATTTATATTACATTAACATTTATATTATAACTTATTTATAAGAATTTTGCAAGGGTTTCGGCATGATTTTTAACAAGTTTTCCTTGAAAACGCACTGATGATATGCTATAATTATTAAAATGCAATTAAACTACTGTGAAAGGATAGATTTAATGAAGATTATGGCTGTTGATTTTGGCGATGTAAGGACAGGTCTTGCTGTTTGCGACAGAACTGAATTTCTTGCATCACCAATCTGTACTATAGAAGAGAGAAACGCTCAAGTACTTGCTATGAAGATAGCTCACATGGCTAAAGAGTATGAAGTCGGTGAAATTGTTGTAGGATTGCCTACAAATATGAACGGCACGCTCGGCCCGAGAGCTGAAAAATGCAAAGACTTTGCTAATATGCTAAACGAGATAGCCGACTGCCCTGTTAATATGTGGGACGAGCGTTCTACAACTGTTACAGCACATCAGATTCTTAACACTACAAACGTTCGTGGCAAAAATAGAAAGGCTGTTGTTGATACTGTTGCTGCAACGATAATCCTTGAAGGGTATCTTGACTACAGAAGAAAGAATAAAAAATCCGATTAAACTTTTTTGCTAAAGGTTTCCCTTACACCTGCTAAAATCACAAATACACCAAATACTTTTTGCAATATGCTACTATCAATAGAATTTGCAATCAGGCTGAATATGATAACGAAAATCGTTCCTGTTATTAGTACAGGGACGATTTTTTGCCATTCTATGAGCTTATTTTTGTGATGGTAATACAGCGACAGCATGGCTATAGGTATGAAGAATATGAGATTTATGCCTTGTGCATTGATTTGTGGAACACCAGCAAATACTGTCAAATAGATTATCAGCACCATTCCGCCGCCAAAACCAAGTGATGCTATAACACCAGTTAGAAAGAACACAACGATTATTACGAGTATATCCATAGTTATCTTACAAGTAATCTCAAGCCAAATATTATCATAACCACGCCAAACATTCTTTTGAGTATGACACTTGAGAGATTTACAAGCAGTTTACTTCCAACTACCACACCAAGTATACCAAATGGGATAAACTTCAGTGCAAAGATAATATCAATACTTCCTTTAGAGAAATAGATTATCCCACTTATAATGCTGAGTGGTAGTGTTATGGCGATTGATGTTGCATGAGCTTTTTTAACATCAGTCTTATCATGCTCAAGCATTGGTACAGCAATTATTCCGCCTCCTGAACCAAACATTCCGTTTGCTGCACCAATCATACCACCCATGATGTACAAATACAAGCTTTTTAGATATTCTTTCATAAAAAATCACCCCAAACTATTATTAGTAAGGGGTGAAAATTTATTCTTAGTTAATCATTAATCAATTTCAACCATAATTTTCTGGTCGATACGAGATGCACCAGCTCTCATAACAGTACGGATAGCTTTTGCTATTCTGCCGTGCTTGCCGATTACTCTTCCCATATCAGCCTGAGCTACGTGAAGATGATAAACAACAATACCGTTTTCATTTGGCTCGTCGACTGTTACTTCAACAGCGCTCTTATCTTCAACAAGTTCTACAACTATAGTTTCAAGCAATTCTTTCATAATTATCCTCCATTCTCCCACGAAAATGCGGTGTTCCCACCGATAAATCAGCAAGGCAGTGGTGGGATATGAGCCTTACTGATCGGATATTACACAATTAGATTGTGCCGTTTTTCTTCAAAAGTGCCTTTACTGTATCAGTTGGCTGAGCACCTTTGCCAATCCATGATTTAGCCTTTTCGTCGTCAATTTTAAGTACTGAAGGCTCCTTAGTTGGATCATAGTAGCCAAGTTCCTCGATGAATCTGCCATCTCTTGGATATCTTGAATCAGCAACAACTATACGATAGAAAGGAGCTTTCTTAGCACCCATTCTCTTAAGTCTGATCTTAACTGCCATTATATATTCACCTCCAAATTCAGTATTTATATATCAACGCTTACGCACTGATTTCATCACATTGGGAAACCACCCATGCCTCCGCCAAGTCCTTTAAGAAGTGCGGCTCTGTTTTTCAATCCTTTTTTGCCACCTTTTCCAATAAGACCGAATTGCTTCATCATTTTCTGCATCTGATTAAACTGTCTTAGCAATTCGTTAACATCTGATACTTCTGTACCACTACCTGCAGCAATTCTTCTCTTACGCTTAGGATCAATAATTGCAGGCTTCTCACGTTCTTTTATTGTCATTGAGTTAATCATTGCTTCAGTCTTTTTAAGCTTAACTTCACCCTGCTCAAGCTGGTCATCGTTAATGCTTCCAACGCCAGGCAACATTCTGACGAGTGAACGCATTGAACCCATTTTTTGAATCTGCTTCATCTGGTCAAGCAAGTCATTTAAGTCAAATCCTTTTTCTTTGACCTTTTTTGCAAGCTTTTCTGCGTCCTTTTCATCAACTGTTGCAGTAGCTTTTTCAATAAGCGTCAGCATATCGCCCATGCCAAGAATTCGTGATGCCATTCTCTCAGGGTGGAAAGGCTCAAACTCATCAAGTTTTTCACCTGTGCCGACAAACTTAATTGGCTTACCAGTTACAGAAAGGACTGAAAGTGCAGCACCGCCACGGGTATCAGAATCAAGCTTTGTCAGGATAACGCTATCAATTCCAAGAGCTTCATCAAAGCTTGAAGCAACCTTTACTGCATCCTGACCAATCATTGCATCGACTACCAGCATAATCTCGTTAGGTTCGGCAAGTTTCTTTATATCCTTAAGCTCATCCATAAGCTCTTCGTCAATGTGTAATCGTCCTGCGGTATCGAGAATAACTAAATCGTTACCATAGTCTTTTGCGTGTTTTAGTCCTTCTTTTGCGATAGTTCTCGGGTCAATCTGCCCCATTTCAAACACTGGGACTTCTGCTTTTTCACCAACAATTTTGAGCTGGTCAATAGCAGCAGGTCGATAAACGTCACAAGCAACAAGCAACGGTCTTTTACCCTGTGCTTTAAAATGCTTCGCAAGCTTAGCAGCATGCGTTGTTTTACCTGAACCCTGCAAACCGCACATCATAACAACACAAGGCGGTCTGTTAGGAAAATTTATCTTTGAGTTTGCTTCACCCATGAGCTTTATAAGCTCTTCATTAACAATTTTAATAACCTGCTGTGCGGGAGTCAGACTTTTTAAAACCTCTTCTCCGACAGCTCTTTCAGTTACGTTTGATATAAATTCTTTTACAACTTTATAGTTAACATCAGCTTCAAGAAGAGCCATCTTAACTTCACGCATGGCTTGCTTAACATCAGCTTCGTTAAGCTTACCTCTTGACTTCAGACGCTTAAATACTCCATTTAGTTTCTCTGAAAGACTTTCAAATGCCACTTTAGAGTTTGCCTCCTAACTTAATTGTATCCTATTCTCCCAAAAGCTCTGAATTATCAAACTCTTCAAGCTTACTGTCAAGATTTTCAAGGAGAATAATAGTCTTATCTGCTATATTCTTACCAAATGATACCTTTCTGCACTCGTTTAGCACGTCAAGTGCCTGAGCTTTAAACTCAACAAGCACGTCCTGATACTTCTTTTCCTTTTCACACAGATGCAGAACATTCTCATAGTTTAAAAGAAGCTCTTCACCTCTTTTAATTGAATCATGCACGCCCTGTCTTGATATTTCATACTGTTCAGCAATTTCTGCAAGAGATAAATCATCATTATAGTAAAAATCAAGCATATCATACTGTTTCTTTGTCAATAGCTCGCCATACAAATCAAGCAAAACACTAATTTCAAGATTTTTACTCATGATTATATCACCTCTCATATAATTGTATGTAAAGTGTTAATGCTTTACACATATATATTATATATCAAGTTGTTTTACTTGTCAAGGCTTTTTGATAAAAAAATCGGAAATGAATTAACATTTCCGATTAATTATACTATGGTATCAGTCTGTTTATATCTCTTGGGAACATTGATGTTTCACGGATATTATTGATTTTGAGAATCTTCATAAGAAGTCGCTCAAGACCAATTCCCAGACCACCATGCGGTGGTAGACCGTATTTATGGGCTTCGAGATAGCTTTCAAAGTCAGCAGGATCAAGTCCTTGCTTTTTCATCTTATCGATCTGCTCATTATAATCATGAATACGCTGACCGCCTGATGTTATTTCAAGCCCTCTGAACAAAAGGTCAAACTTATATGCTTCACGAGGGTCTTCCCTTGAATTCATCGCATAGAATGGTGGCTTTGATGATGGGAAATGTGTAACAAAGATAAACTCGCTGTTATACTTTTCCTTAGCGTACTTACAAAGATTAACTTCGTCCTCAGGGTCAAGGTCAAATTTCTTACCATTGCCCTCGCCACCTCTTAGCAATGCAATAGCGTCGCAGAACTTAATTGACGGAATCTCATTAATCTCAGGGATATCAGCATCAAGTATTTTTATCTCATTCTGATAATTCTTCTTGAGATACTCCATAATGTGCTTAAGCATTGCTGTTTCCATTGCCATTACGTCATACATACTGTCAATATATCCCATTTCAAAGTCGAGTCCGATATATTCATTTATATGACGTGATGTTGCGTGCTTTTCAGCACGATATACAGGTGCAATTTCGTACACTCTGTCAAAGAAAGCAATCGCTGCCTGCTTATAGAACTGTGGTGACTGGTTTAGGAACGCAGACTTCTGGAAATAGTCAAGTCTGAATATATTTGCACCACCCTCAGCACCTTGCGCAACAATCTTTGGAGTGTGAATCTCTGTAAAGTTATTAGCCTTCATGAATTCATGCATTCCATGAACTACGCCTTCCTGAAGCTTAAATATTGCTCTTTCATAAGGGTTTCTCAAAGATACTGTACGATTGTCAAGGTTTACATCAATAGTACAGTTGAGTTTACCCTGTGATATCTTCAATGGATATTCAGCTGCAGGCTTTGACACAAGCTTTATAGCTGAAAGCTCAATTTCAATGCCACAGAATTCCTTAGCATTCTCCTTAACAGTACCCTTAGCCCATACATAATAGCCTTCATGCAGTCCGTCAATGCTGTCTTTGCAGTTATCAGGGCTATAAACAGCCTGAATAACGTTGAATGCAGTTCTAAGAAGTATAAATGAGATGTTGCCCATTTTCTTTACTCTGTGAACACAAGCTGAGAACTCAATCTCTTTTCCGATACTGTTCTTAGCTTCATTAAGTGAAAACTCTTGCTTCAGGTTATCAGTTCCTACCATAAGGAGCTTACCGTCTACCTTTGGCATATAAGCATCAGAATTCTCATAAGCAGTAAGCTTTGATGTATCTGTGTCTGCTTCTTCTTTTTTATCTACAACAGGGTTTACTTCAACGCTTGATACAATGTTACTAAGCTTTTCGTCAAGTGCTCCCTTGATAACCTTAGGTGTTGCAACGCCCTTCAAAGCCTTTGTACACTGTCCCATAAGGAATCCAAAGACCTTTGTTTCACCGTTTTTATACTGCTCAATCTGCGAAGGATTGTTTGCAAGTACATCATCTATGACTGCATTAACCTTTTCAGTATCTATGGTGATAATCATACCATTTTTCTTAGCGATTTCTTCAGGCTTACCGCCTTTTTCAACCATTTCTCTGAAAATAGCCTTTGCATCATTCTTTGAAACCTTTTCAGTATCTGCCATTTCAACGAGTCTTGCAAAATCTTCTGCTGAGAAACTTATATTCTCAGGGTCAATTTCGCCAAGGTTTATTCTTCTCATAAACTCTGTCAGAATGAATGAACAGATACTCTTAGGGCTGTTATAAACTGAAACAGCGTCATTAAAGAAGTCAGAAATAATTCTTGAATTAACAAGTATCTCAGCATCAGTTTTAGAGAGCTTCAAATCGTTGACATATCTGTTTATTCTATGGTCAGGCATTTCAGGCAGCTTAGCTTTAATCTCATCAAGCTGCTCATCTGTAAGATTCACCTGTAGAATGTCTGGCTCAGGGAAATAACGGTAATCATTAGCATTTTCCTTTGTACGCATTGATGTTGTCTTGTCTCTGTTAGCGTTATAACGTCTTGTTTCCTGAACAACCGCTTTGCCAGCATCAAGAAGCAATGCCTGACGTCTTTCTTCATACTTTATAGCTCTGCCAACTGATTTTATGGAGTTAATGTTCTTAATCTCAGCACGAGTACCAAATTTCTTGGCATCAGGCTTCATAAGTGAGATATTTACGTCACACCTAAGTGAACCTTGTTCCATTTTACAGTCACAGACACCTGCATACTGCAAAAGAAGTGAAATCTGCTCAACAAACGCCATAGCTTCTTCAGCAGAGCTAATATCAGGCTCTGTAACGATTTCAATAAGCGGAATACCGCAACGGTTGTAGTCAGCAAGTGAAACGCCGTTAAAATCGTCATGGACAAGCTTTCCTGCGTCTTCTTCAAGGTGAATATGGTTAATCCTTATATCCTTTTTCTTGCCGTTTACTTCAATTGGCACTGCTCCAGGTCCAACTATTGGATAATAGAGCTGTGAAATCTGGTATGCTTTTGGAAGGTCTGGATAAAAATAGTTCTTTCTGTCAAAAACAGAA
>JAFTAX010000046.1 GCA_017458445.1 Ruminococcus sp.
CTTGCTTGATGCTATCCGTCACGCTCATGTTACGGATAAAGAGGCAGGCGGAATTACACAACATATCGGTGCATACAGAGTACACCTCAATGATAAAGATATTACTTTTCTTGATACACCCGGTCACGAAGCCTTTACGGCGATGAGAGCAAGAGGTGCTATGGCAACGGATATCGCCATTCTAGTCGTTGCCGCTGATGATGGTATCATGCCACAGACAGTAGAGGCAATCAATCACGCAAAGGCAGCAGGGGTTTCGATTATCGTAGCTATCAACAAAATGGATAAACCAGGAGCTAATCCCGAAACGGTCAAACAACAGCTTACAGAATATAATCTTGTTCCCGAAGAATGGGGCGGTGATATTCCTTGTATTCCTGTTTCCGCCAAAACCAAAGAAGGTATTGATGAACTCTTGGAAATGGTGCTTATTACCGCTGAAGTTGCTGAACTCAAAGCTAACCCTGACAGAAGTGCCAAAGGTATTGTCATTGAAGCAAGGTTGGATAAGGGCAGAGGACCTGTGGCTACTATGTTGGTACAGAATGGTACATTGAATGTCGGTGATATTATCGTAGCGGGTACGACTGTTGGTAGAGTAAGAGCAATGACAAATGACCGTGGTGAGAAAGTAGAACACGCAGGTCCTTCTTATCCTGTAGAAATTTCAGGTCTTGATGAAGTTCCTGTAGGCGGTGATATCTTTAATGCCGTTACTGACGAAAGACTGGCAAGAACGCTTGTTGAACAGAGAAAAACAAAAGCTAAAGAAGAACTCTTTAACGCACAGACTAAAGTTACGCTGGATAATCTCTTTGACCAGATGCAACTTGGCGAAATGAAAGACCTGAAAATTATTGTCAAAGCTGATGTACAAGGTTCAGTTGAGGCAGTAAGACAATCTCTCGAAAAATTGTCCAATCAGGAAGTCAGGGTTAATGTTATTCATGGTGCAGTCGGTGCGATTAACGAATCTGATGTATCGCTTGCTAAAGCGTCAAATGCTATCATTGTCGGTTTTAATGTCAGACCAGATGCACTTGCACAGGCTACTGCTGAAAGAGATGGCGTAGAACTCAGAATGTACAGGGTTATTTATGACTGTATTGAAGAAATCGAACAGGCAATGAAAGGTATGCTCGCTCCCAAAACCAGAGAAATCGAACTGGGTAAGGCAGAATGTCGAAATGTCTATAAGATTAAGAATGTTGGATTTATTGCAGGAAGTTATGTTCTGAGTGGCAAAATAGAGAGAAATGCACAGGTTAGAGTTGTCCGTGACGGTATTGTTATTGCTGACGATGTGATTGCTTCTTTACAGCGTTTCAAGGATTCCGTCAAGGAAGTTGCTACAGGTTATGAATGTGGTATCGGTCTGGAGCGTTTTGCTGACCTCAAAGAGGGCGATATTCTTGAATGTTTCAAAATAGAAGAATACAGGGATTAAAGGGTTAAGGGCTTTGCCCTTAACAATCCCACGAGGAGCTTTGTCCCTCGACCCCACAAGCCACCTCAAAGGCTTGACCGAAACTTTCAGGCAAAATTTTCTGACGAAAATTTTGAGCAAGTTCAGGTTAAAAATCAATGTACAGATTTTTAACCTAAATGGGCAAGAAGTCCCCCCACCTCTTAGGTGGAGGGATGAATTGCCCGTCAGCCGGAAGGCTGACTTTTTCCTTGACTTACGGCTGTGTTTATGCTATGTTTGAGATAAAGAGGTGAGAGCAAGATGAACAAAGCCTACAAATTCAGGATATACCCTAATGAAGAACAAAGAATACTGATAACAAAGACATTTGGTTGTGTCAGATTTATCTATAATAAAATGCTTGGAGATAAGATAAAATATTATGAGAAAACTCAGAAAAAGCTGAATA
>JAFTAX010000047.1 GCA_017458445.1 Ruminococcus sp.
CAATCTCTGAAATGTTCGAGTCATAAGCCTCAAGATTGTTGTCAATTCTCGAGCTCAGGGAAGTGATTGAATCAATTATATTTGCAATCTCAGCTTTGGTTGGACGTTTTTTCATATTAAGATTCAAATCATTTGTGATAAATTCTTTGAGTACGCTTAATAGGTCGTTGCCACCGATTGATACAACAATAGCGTCAGCGTCATTTAATGCTTCATCATAGGTGCCGCTATTAAGCTTTTTTAGCAGTCCGCCTGATGTCTGACCGTCTATTGCATAGTTTTTCATTGATGTGGTACATTTGCCCTCAAGCTCTTTTGAGTATTTGCCATATAGTGTAATCGGATAAGACTTGCAAGCTTCTTTGCCACTGTCATATCCTTCAAGTCCAAAGCCTGTTGTAATTGAGTCGCCAAGAAATACCATATTTGGTGGAACATCAGTTTTAACATTAACAGTTGCTCCATAAGATGTAATAGCAAAACTTAGCATCATTAAGGCTGACACCAAAGCCACAGAAAAACATATTAATCTCTTCAAATCAATCACACTCCAAAAAGAAAGGCAGAAAGTATTACACTTTCTGCCTGTATAATTATGCTTGCAGATAAGACTTAACAAGCTCCTGCAAGAGTTCATCTCTGTCTATATGACGGACTAAACTTCTTGCATTGTTGTAGGTTGTTATGTAAGTAGGATCTTCAGAAAGAATATATCCCACTATCTGATTGATGGGATTGTAGCCCTTTTCTTTTAATGCGTCGTAAATAATTGTCAGATTCTTTTTCAGCTCACTGCTCTTATCTCGTGCAACTGAAAATTCCATAGTTTGTTCATGCATAAAGCTCAACTCCCTTTCAAATAAGTGTTTATTTTAGTGCGTGTTAATATTATAACCTAAAACTTTGAAAATAACAAGTCTTTTTTGTAAGTTTATACAATTTGCATAAATTCAGGGGTCAATTTTTTACATTCTGAGAGTAATATCCATCTCTGAGAGTGCTTTCAGAGCCTTTTCCATAGCTTTATCAGCCTGTTCATCAGTAAGTGTACCCTCAT
Organism: Ruminococcus sp.; assembly: GCA_017458445.1. Classification (GTDB taxonomy): domain Bacteria; phylum Bacillota; class Clostridia; order Oscillospirales; family Ruminococcaceae; genus FB2012. The sequence continues at coordinate 1,058 of JAFTAX010000047.1, forward strand.
GTGACCTCATTGAAATTGAATATGATACAGACTTTTTACCCTCTTCAATTTGTTTACCCTTGTAAACATCAAAGAGTGTGATTTTCTCTAAAATTTTGCCGACTGCTTTCTTGATTGCCTTTTCGATCTGTGCAACAGGGATAGAATCATCGCAAACGACAGATATATCTCTTGTTGTAGCAGGGAACTTAGGCAGTGGTGTATACTTCTTTTCAACGTTTGCTTTTGCCATAAGCTCAGGAATGTTGATTTTCGCAGCATAAGCTCTTGTGCCGATAGAGTAGTTGTCAAGTACATCAGGGTGAAGCTCGCCGAAGATACCGATTTCTTCACCGTCTATTTTTATAACAGCAACTCGTCCAGGGTGGAATGATGCAACTTCATCAAAAGTGCAGTTGCTGTCTGCACGTTCGATATCATACTCAACAGCTCCAGCTTTATCAAGTACGCCCTCAATAATGCCTTTGAGCGTGAAGAAATCAACCGAGTTATCAGTGTTGTACATACCAATTCCAAGTCTTAAAGGCTCAACAGGAAGTACCTCATCTTCAACTGGGATATACTCGTTGCCCAGCTCGAATACTGCACATTCTGCATTTCTGAAATTGTAGTTTCTTGAAAGCACTTCGCAAACTGATGGCAGAATAGTAGTTCTCATAACACTTGTATCCTCGCCAAGAGGATTTGTGATAACTACTGTGTTTCTGAGCTTTGAGTCAGCAGGAAGGTTAATCTTGTCAAAATACTTAGGCGAAATGAATGAGAAAGTTGAAATCTCGTTAACACCCATAGCAAGCATTGCGTTTTTGATTTTCTTTTCAAACTTCTGCTTAGGCGTTCTCTGTGCCTTTGCAACACCGTTGATAATTGTGCTTGGAATGTTGTTATAGCCGTAAATTCTTGCAACTTCTTCTGCAACGTCAGCTTTACATTCAATGTCAATTCTGTAGTATGGAGAAACAACCATGCCGTCCTTTACTTCAAATCCAAGACGTGTGAGATATTCAACCATTGTGCTTTCAGGAATGTCTGTGCCAAGGAAATCGTTAATCCATTTTGCGTCAAATTCAACAGTCTTGTGAGCCTTTTCGCCATTGTCAACATCAGCAAATGTTGCAACAACATCGCCTGCATCAAGCTCTTCAACAAGCTGGAAGGCTCTCATAAGTGCATCATAGCAGTTGTTAGGGTTTAGACCTTTTTCATATCTTGAAGAAGCCTCAGTTCTCATGCCGAGCTTCTTTGCAGTTGTTCTGACTGATGCACCGTCAAAGCAGGCAGACTCGAATACAACTGTTGTAGTATCGTCCATGATGCCACTGTATTCACCGCCCATAACGCCTGCAACAGCAACCGGCTTGTTTGCATCAGCAATAACCAGCATTTCTTCTGAAAGCTCACGCTCTGTGCCATCAAGAGTAGTAATCTTTTCGCCTGCTTTTGCATTTCTTACAACGATTGATGTACCGTCAACATAACGCAGGTCAAATGCGTGCATTGGGTGACCATATTCAAGCATTACAAAGTTTGTGATGTCAACAAAATTGTTTATCGGACGAACTCCGCAAGCACGAAGTCTTTCTCTGAGCCAGCGTGGTGACGGCTTTGTACGAACGTTTTTAACAATACCTGCCATATATCTCGGACAAAGCTCGGTGTTTTCAACCTTGACTGACAGCATATCATCAATGTTTCCGTCAATTCCTTTGAATTCAGGCTTTTTAACGTTAAGCGGTGCATTGAAAGTAGCTGCTGCTTCACGGGCAAGGCCGATAACAGACATACAGTCAGGTCTGTTAGATGTGATTTCAAATTCAACTTTTGTATCATCAAAACCAATTGCTTCTTTTATGTCCATGCCAACAGTCTTGTCGCAGTCATCGCCGAGAATAAATATACCGGCCTCGATAGCGTAAGGGAAGTCGTTGACAGTAAGTCCCAGCTCAGCAAGTGAGCAGAGCATACCGTTTGAAGCAACACCTCTTAGCTTGCCCTTTGTGATTTTAACAGTCTTGCCCTCGTGCAAAACAGTAGATTTATGCTTTGCAACAGGAACATAATCGCCGACATTTACATTCTGAGCACCTGTTACAATCTGAACAGGCTCGCCCTCTCCAACATCAACCATTGTTACAAACATATGGTCAGAATCAGGGTGTGGCTCACTTGAGAGCACCTTTCCGACAACAACATTTGAAAGATATTCGCCCTCAGCTTCATAAGCTTCAACCTTTGAGCCAGACATAGTCATGTCAGCACAGAATCTCTTTATATCACACTCGCAGTCAACATAATCTGCAAGCCATCTCATTGACAAATCCATATACTTTTACCTCCCTTATTAAAACTGTTCCAAGAATCTCATGTCGTTTTCATAAAGCAAACGCATATCGTTAATGCTGTATCTGCCCATGGTGATTCGCTCAAGACCGATACCGAAAGCAAATCCGCTGTAAACCTCAGGGTCAATGCCACAGCCTTCAAGCACCTTAGGGTGTACCATGCCAGCACCAAGAAGCTCAACATAGCCCTCGCCCTTGCACATCGAACAGCCTTTTCCCTGACAGTTAAAGCACATAAGGTCAACTTCAGCAGACGGTTCAGTATAAGGGAAGTGGTGAGGTCTGAGTCTTATCTCAGCGTTTTCACCGTAAAGACGTTTCATAAGAAGCTCAAGTGTACCCTTAAGGTCACTCATTGTGATACCCTTGTCAATAACAAGGCCTTCAATCTGGTGAAACAGTGGTGAGTGTGTTGCGTCAACAGCGTCAGAACGATAAACTCTGCCAGGAGATATAATTCTTATTGGCGGCTTCATCTTTTCCATAGTTCTGATCTGAACGCTTGATGTCTGTGTTCTGAGGACAACATTATCATTAATATAGAAAGTATCCTGAGTATCTCTTGCAGGGTGATGCTTTGGCATATTCAGTGCTTCAAAGCAGTAGTGGTCTGTTTCAACCTCAGGACCTTCAACAATGTCAAATCCCATGCCCAGAAACACTTCTTCAACCTCTTCAAGTACTGCATTAAGCGGGTGTGGATTACCGACTTTAACAGCTTTTCCAGGAAGTGTTACGTCAAGAGTTTCAGCTTGAAGCTTAATCTTGTCCATTTCAGCCTTGATAGAGCTGCTTCTCTGTGAAATTGATTCTTCAATATCGGAACGAATCTTGTTAGCAAGCTGTCCCATAACAGGTCGCTCCTCAGGAGAAAGCTTACCCATCTGCTTTAGAATATTTGATATCTCACTTTTCTTTCCTAAGAATTTAACTCTGAAATCCTCAAGGTTCTTAGGGTCAGTAATGCTTTCTAGCTGTTCCTTAGCACGAGCCTGAATACTCAAAAGTTGGTCTTTCATTTTGCGTTCATCCTTTCACTATTATAAAATAAAAAATCTTGTCCTAAACTAATCAGGACAAGATATAACTTGCTAAAACCACCTATTAGTCAGAGAGCTATCACTCTCGCATCTTTAACGCAGATCTACGTTTGAGCCTACTTGGTTTCAGCCCAACCATTCGCAAGTGAACTTCAGCAGCTAATGAAATAAGACGGCTTTCAGAAAACACATTTGTGTTGCCTCTTTCTCTGAAAATCATTACAGTTGCTTACTCTCTTGGTCATAATGTTTGAATTGATTATAACACATTTATCACACCTTTTCAAGTGCGGTTAATAAAAAGTTTACAATTAGAGACCGTGCTTATGAAGTGGATCCCACAAATCATCTTCGTCCTCATCATCTTCAATAACATTATACTCCTTGTGCGGATACTTAATTTGCTCGTATAAGTTCTCAATAAGATAAAGCTTTGCCTTTGTATCCTGAAACTTTAGCTTGATTGTATTGTCTTGGATTGCATCAACATTACCATTCTTAGATTCAGTAACAGCTGTGCTTTGATATCCGTCTTTAAGGGTAACTATCAAGTCACCGTGATTGTTTTGATATGACTTTACAATGTCGGAATAGTACAAAACAATATAAGTGTGCTTTTTGCTGAGTGCATATCCCTGACAGTGTTCAAGCCTGTCATCATAGATTTTAGTGTAAAGCTTTGTATCTCGTGAGAGTGCTGATACATTGTAAAGAAGCAGGGCAGTCAGTGCATTACCAACTGCAATAAGCCATAGCACTATCTTTATAATAAGTATGTTTGCAAAAAAACCGATAGCAAAAATAACTGCAGCAAGAATAAGATTTTTATACATATTCTTACGCATTTTCTTATGCTCGCTTAAGTCATGCACAGCTTTTTGCTGCTTGCCATAAACATCAAGCTTTGGAGGATATTCATATAAAAGCATAGTCCACCTCACTATTACAAAAACAGGACTGACAAAAGTTTCAGTCCTGAGATTTGTTATTTTTTAGCGTCATTTTCTCTGATTTCAACACGTCTGATTTTACCGCTGATTGTCTTTGGAAGCTCATCTACAAATTCCACAATTCGAGGGTATTTGTATGGTGCAGTAGATGTCTTGACATAAGCCTGCAGCTCCTTAGCCAAGTCTGGGCCTGCCTTAGACTTGTATTCTTTTGAAAGCACGATTGTCGCCTTAACAACCTTACCACGAATTGGGTCATCAGCAGCAGTTATCGCACATTCAAGTACAGACGGATGCTCAATAAGTATGCTTTCAATTTCAAAAGGCCCGATACGGTAGCCTGAAGCTTTGATAAGGTCATCAGTTCTTCCGACATACCAATAATAACCGTCCTCGTCCTTGTATGCAGTATCACCAGTGTGGTACATTCCAAGTCGCCAAGCACGTTCATTTTCAGCAGGGTTTTTGTAATACTCCTTGAACAAAGCTGGGTGCTTGTCAGGCTCAGCATAAATAACAATTTCACCAGTTTCGCCAACACCAACAGGCTCACCATTCTTGTTTACTATATCAACCTTATAAAGTGGTGTAGGCTTGCCCATAGAACCAGGTTTTGGCTCCATGCCAACAAGGTTACCAATAACTACAGTAGCTTCAGTCTGTCCAAAAGCTTCCATAAGCTTAAGTCCAGTGTATTCATACCACTTGTTGAAGACCTCAGGATTAAGAGCTTCACCAGCAACACATGAGTATTTAAGTGATGATAAATCATAGTTTTCAAGGCCTTCCTTGATAAAGAACCTGTACATTGTAGGTGGTGCACAGAACGAAGTAATCTTATAGTCCTGAATTACTTTAAGTACATTAGCAGGAATAAATCTGTCAAAGTCATAAATGAAAATTGTAGCACCGCAAATAAGCTGACCAAACATCTTGCCCCATGCACATTTGCCCCAGCCACTTTCTGAAACAGTAAAGTGCAGTGAAGTGTCATTAACATTGTGCCAGTATTTTGCTGTTAGGATATGTGCTGCAACGAGTGAATGCTTGTGAAGGACCATTTTAGGATAGCCTGTAGTTCCAGAGCTGAAGTAAAGGAAAACAGGCTCATCAGCACGAGTTTCAATTCTGTCAAGTGTTGTTGGATACTTGTCAATCTCGCTTAGAAAATCAGTCCAGCCCTCGACAGCGCCGTGAGTGATAAATTTCTCAATCATTCCGTCATATTCTTCAAGTGCTGCATCAATATGGTCAGGTACTCTGTCCTCACCAGTAGCTACAATATACTTAACATCAGCAGCTTTGAAACGATAGGAGAAGTCCTTTTTCATAAGCTGGTTTGTTGCAGGAATAATTATAGCACCAATCTTCATCAAACCGTATGACAAAAACCAGTATTCATAATGACGCTTTAAAACAGACATAATAGTGTCGCCTTTTTTAACACCACGGTCAAGCATCATGTTTGCAACCTGATTGCTCTTGTCACGAAGCTCTCTGTATGTAAAAGTATGCTCTTCGCCGTCTTCGTTAACCCAGAGCAGAGCAGGTCTGTCAGGCTCCTTTTCAGCAAGCACATCAATAACATCATAAGAGAAATTAAAGTTATCCTCAAGGTCAAGGTCAAACTTAATAAGATTTCCCTTGTCATCAAAACCTTCCTTTACAAATTGCTTATAAAAATCCTTCATTCTTTTATCCTCTGATTCTATAGATTTTTGGAGATAAGCTCCATTAGTCTGCTATTATAAATCTCTTGTTATATCAATTATCTTTTGTGGCGTGTCAATTATATAGTCTGCACCAGCTTTGAGTAGTTCATCTCTTCCACGAAAGCCCCATTCACAGCCGATACATTTAATTCCAGCATTGTGTGCTGTTGCCACATCAACATTTGAGTCGCCAACAAAAATAACCTCAGATTTGTCAATGCCAAACCTTTCCATAACATCAAAAATCATAGTCGGGTCAGGCTTTGCAGGTGTTGCATCATTCTTTCCGACAACAGCATCAAAAGTGTCTTTTCCAAACAAGCTGTCAACAATGTGCTTTGCGAAAATGTCCGTTTTATTGGACGCAACCGCAAGCTTAAATTTGTGCTTTTCTTTTAGTTTGTTCACAGTATCCACAATACTATCATAAGGCCTTGTCTTATCAAGACAACACTCCTGATAGTTTTTCGCAAACAAAGTGTGAAGCCTGTTTACCTCATTATCGGTTCTGTTGCCTTCGGGTAAAGCACGTTTTGCAAGCATTATTGTGCCGTTGCCAACAAATTGATAGAATTCTTTAACCTCATGAACAGGGAAGCCCATGTCATTTAGTGCTGAATTCACTGCATTTGCCAGATCAAATATTGAATTAACAAGCGTTCCGTCCAAATCAAAAATAATAAGTCTAATCATTTTTAGCCATTCACATTTCAAATTATTTCACAATCAAATTATATGATAACATAATATTATGGATATTTTGTTAACAATATTGGGTTTTTAAAAAACAAGGATGCAATTTTGTATCTTTAATTAAAAAATGTATGTTCAATAAAAATCTTCAGTCCGATGCCGATAAGAATAAGACCGCCGACAAGCTGTGCTTTGCTGTTTAGGATTGTACCAAACTTTTTGCCGATATAGACACCTGCATAGCTGAAAACAAAAGTTACACAGCAGATAAACGCCGCAGCAAAAACAATGTCAACCGACAGTGCAGCAAAGCTCACGCCTACAGCCAGTGCATCAATGCTTGTTGCAACACCCTGTACAAGAAGCAAGCCTAACGTCAGAGTAAATGTGTTTTCCGAGTCTTCATCCTTTTTGAATGATTCGATTACCATTTTTCCACCGATAAATGCAAGCAAAACAAGTGCAATATAATGGTCAATACTTGTTATGTATCTTGTGAATGTCTTGCCAAGAGCAAAGCCAATTGTCGGCATAACGCCCTGAAACAGCCCGAAGCATATTCCACAGGCAAGAGCAGTTTTCCATGCGGTTTTTTTAAGACACAAGCCGTTTGTAACGGACACCGCAAATGCGTCCATAGATAGCCCTATAGCAAGCAATAAAAGTTCAACTATTCCCATTTGAGAATTCCTTTCAAATTAGTCATCAAGCTTTGATTCTAAGAGTGTCGAGTATTTGTTTCTGAATTCTTCAAAGCATCCCTCATCAAGAGCCTCACGTATTTTTTCCATAAGAGTATTGTAAAAATACAGATTATGCTGAACAGCAAGTCTTCCTGCAAGCTGTTCATTCGCTTTGAACAGATGTCTGATGTAAGCCCTTGAAAAATTACGGCAGGTAGGGCAGTCACACTCAGGATCCAAAGGTCTTTCATCAAGCTCATATTTCTGGTTTTTTGCGTGCATAATGCCGTTCCATGTAAATATAGTAGCGTGGCGTGCATTTCTGCTTGGCATAACGCAGTCAAAAAAGTCAATCCCTCTGTAGACAGCTTCGATAATATTTGATGGCGTACCAACACCCATAAGATAGCGTGGCTTGTCGGCAGGCATAAAAGGCTCAACCTGTTCTATAACATGATACATAACCTCGGTCGGTTCACCGACAGCAAGCCCGCCGATTGCATAGCCTGAGCAGTAGTCAAGTTCCCTTATCTGCTTCATGTGTTCAATTCTGAGGTCATCATATGTACAGCCTTGATTAATGCCAAATAGCATCTGCTCTTTGTTGATAGTATTATCAAGTGCATTAAGCCTTTTTTGTTCGGTAATACAGCGTTCGAGCCAGCGTGTAGTACGTTCACATGAAGCCTTTGAGTAGGCATACTCAGCAGGGTTTTCCACACATTCATCAAAAGCCATTGCAATAGTTGAGGCAAGGTTTGACTGAATCTGCATACTTTCCTCAGGTCCCATGAAAATCTTTCGGCCGTCAACGTGCGAGTTGAAATAAACGCCTTCTTCTTTAATTCTACGCAGTTTTGCAAGAGAAAATACCTGAAAACCGCCACTGTCAGTAAGAATAGGCTTGTCCCAGTTCATGAATTTATGTAATCCGCCAAGCTTGTGAATTATCTTATCACCAGGTCTGACGTGCAGATGATATGTATTGCAAAGCTCGACCTGGCATTTTAGATCATTGGCTAAATCTATGGATGATATTCCACCTTTTATTGCAGCAGCAGTACCGACATTCATAAATACAGGTGTCTGAACAGTGCCGTGTATTGTCTTGAATTCACCACGTCTTGCTTTACCTTCCTGTTTTATAAGTTTAAACATTTTTTCTCCTTATTCATAGTCATAAAACTTCATATCGTCAACGTTTCTGTTCTCATGCTTTTCGTAATAGCCGATAAGTTCACCTTTTTCATCTCGCAGAGCTATCATATAGAAATCAATATTGTCATTTTTGTTATAAAATGTATGTACGATATTGTTATCTTTACTTTTTGAAAACCATTCAACGATTTTGAGAATAGATTCACGTGATTTTGGACTGTGGCAGTCAAGAATAGATTGTCCAATCAGCATTACTCCGCCACGTTTTTCATATCTCTTTTCAGCAGACGGATTCATATAAATTATTGTGTGTTCTGTGTCGCAGACTACAACAGCCTGCCTGTCAGTATCTATTATGCTTTTGAAAAATTGATTTAGTTGCATTGTATTGTATTCTCCTTATTCTACTTTAATTATTTATATTTTGATAGCTTTGATATATACTCGTCAGCTTGCTCACGGGAATTGAAAACAATTATTTGTTTATCCTGATAGCTTTTCAGCATATTATAAATCATTGGTAGTTCATTTTCAGGATATCCGATAATAAATTGCTTGAATTCATCATCAAGTTCAGTTTCAAACCATGGCATATCAGAACGTTTTTTGCCCAATCTTGATCTAACACCTTGTAAGCAAACATCAACAGGATAATCCAATAAAAATACAGTATCACAATACTCTAATCTCAACCCGATTGTCCGCTGATAATTCCCATCAATTATCCATTTGTCCTGATTCAGAATACGAATCAGCTTTACATCAAATTCATCTCGTGTTATATTAGTTTTATCGGGTTTATGCCATATCATATCTAAATGATATAATGGCAAACCAGTCATGTCTTTTAGCTTTCGTGCAAAGGTGCTTTTTCCTGAGCCAGGGCTACCAATAACAATAGCTTTATTAAACATAATCATAACACCTCAAGCTAAAGAATAATCATGCTGTCACCAAATGAAAAAAATCTATAACGCTTGTCCACTGCTTCTTTGTAAGCGTTCATTGTATTTTCATATCCAAGAAATGCAGACACAAGCATTATAAGTGTGCTTTCAGGAAGATGAAAGTTTGTGATAAGCCCGTCAAGCACCTTGAACTCATAGCCAGGATAGATGAAAATATCAGTGTAGCCGTCACAAGCCTTGATTTCATTGTAAAACGTAGCAACGCTTTCAAGTGTCCTGCAAGATGTTGTGCCAACTGCAATTACACGACCGCCGTTAGCTTTGGTCTGGTTTATAAGGTCAGCAGTTCGCTGTGGTATCTCATAGTGTTCACGGTGCATTTTGTGGTCAAGCACTTTATCAGCTTTTACTAGCCTGAATGTGCCAAGTCCGACGTGAAGCGTTACATAAGCAATATTTATGCCTTTTGACTGAATGTCAGCCAGCATTTCTTTTGTGAAATGCAAGCCTGCAGTAGGAGCTGCCGATGAACCAAGCTCGTTTGAGTATACCGTCTGGTAG
>JAFTAX010000001.1 GCA_017458445.1 Ruminococcus sp.
CTGTTTATTGATGAGCTTCACACTATTGTCGGTGCAGGCAAGACTGACGGTGCTATGGACGCAGGAAATCTCTTAAAGCCTATGCTTGCAAGAGGTGAGCTGCATTGTATCGGTGCGACAACTTTGAACGAATACCGCCAGTATATTGAAAAGGACGCAGCACTTGAAAGACGTTTCCAAACGGTGCTTGTTGACGAGCCGACTGTTGAGGACACTATTGCAATTCTACGTGGACTAAAAGAGAGATATGAAGTTTTCCACGGCGTTAAGATTCAGGACCAGGCTCTTATTGCGGCTGCTGTTTTGTCAAACAGGTATATCTCCGACAGATTCCTGCCAGACAAGGCTATTGACCTTGTTGACGAGGCTTGTGCATTGATTCGCACAGAGATGGATTCTATGCCGACTGAGCTTGATGAAATTCAGCGTAAGATTATGCAGCATGAAATCGAAGAGGCTGCACTCAAAAAGGAAACTGACAAGCTTGCTGAGGAGCATCTTAAGGAAGTGCAAAAAGAGCTTTCTGAAATGCGTGAGCAGTTTAACGAGATGAAGGCAAAATGGGAAAATGAGAAGCAGGCTATCTCTAAGGTTCAGAAGCTCAGAGAAGAGATTGAGCAGGTCAATGGCGAGATTGAAATGGCAGAGAGAAACTATAATCTCGACAAGGCTGCCGAGCTTAAATATGGCAGGCTTCCGAGCTTGCAAAAAGAGCTTGCAGAGGAAGAGCATATTGCTGAGCAGGCTTACACTGAGAACACTCTGCTCAGGGACAAGGTAACAGAGGAAGAAATTGCAAAGATTATCTGTCGCTGGACGGGTATTCCTGTTGCAAAGCTTATGGAGGGTGAGCGTGAAAAGCTGCTCGGTCTTGAGGACATTTTGCACAAGCGTGTTATCGGGCAGAACGAAGCTGTTGAGAAGGTTTGTGAGGCAATTATCCGTTCAAGAGCAGGTATTGCAAATCCTGACCAGCCGATTGGTTCATTCCTCTTCTTAGGCCCGACTGGTGTTGGTAAGACCGAGCTTGCAAAGGCATTGGTTGAGGCTTTGTTTGATGATGAAAAGAACATTGTCCGCATTGATATGTCCGAATATATGGAGAAGTTCAGCGTCAGCCGTCTTATCGGTGCACCTCCGGGATATGTCGGATATGAAGAAGGCGGTCAGCTGACAGAAGCGGTCAGAAGAAAGCCTTATTCGGTAGTGCTTCTTGATGAGATTGAAAAGGCTCACCCTGATGTATTCAATATTCTGCTTCAGGTGCTTGATGATGGAAGAATCACCGACTCACAGGGCAGAACGGTTGACTTCAAGAATACTATTATAATACTGACTTCAAACTTAGGCTCGCCATTTATTCTTGACGGAATTGAGGAAAACGGTGAGATTTCACAGTCGGCAAGAGATGAGGTTGAAAAGCTCTTAAAGAGCCAGTTCAGACCAGAATTTTTAAACCGTCTTGATGAGATTGTTTACTACAAGCCGTTGCGTAAAGAGGAAATCCTCGGCATTGTTGACATTATGCTCAAAGAGCTTGAGGACAGACTTAAGGATAAGCAGGTTGGTATTAAAGTTACTGACAAGGCAAAACAGGCTATCATCGATCAGGGCTTTGACCCGAGCTTTGGTGCAAGACCGCTTAAGAGATTTATTCAGCGTAAGGTTGAAACTCTTGTTGCAAAGAAGATTATTGCGGGCGAGGTCGAGCCTGAAAGCACAATAACTGTTGACTATGACGGCGACAGATTTGTAGTAGCGTAATCTTAGCAAATGATAGTTTAAAAAACATGATTCTATGGGCAGTGCTAATTATCGGCACTGCCTCTTTATTTACTCTTTTATCCAGATAATTGCATTTTGGATTTTGTCTTCGATTTTTTTGCGGAAAATTGGGCTTTTTTTATTGACATTTGGCTGTTTGCATGGTACAATGCAAGTGTGAAGAAGCGGAAAAATCTGTGCGTGTTGCACAATGTAATCAGAAAGGAAAAAAGCCATGTTTAAGACAGCATTGTTAAAAAGAATAACATCGGTATCTGTTGTTCTCACAATGGCGTTATCAATTGTCACACCGCTTAGCATATTTGCGGCTGATGATTTGCCGAACACTTATGAATCGCTGGGCGTTGACGCTGCTGCCAAGGAAGCTTTTGAGCAGAGCATTTCCTCGCAGACCAATCTGCCTGTTATTAATGTTACCACAAACAACAACAGCGAGATGATTCTTTCCAGAGAGGTTTACACTGAATGTGTTGTTGATGTTTTCAACGCAGGTGAAGATTATGAGCTTAATGAAACGTCAGCTGACATAAAGGTAAGAGGTAACTCGAGTGCATATTACGGTGACGTTGAACAGATTAAGAAAAACCTTGTGCCTTATCGTATTAAGTTTGACAAAAAGCAGGGTATGCTTGGACTTAACGACGGAGCAAAATGTAAAAGCTGGGTGCTTTTAAAGCCTGAATGGAACATGATTCCAAACGAGATGGCGTTCAGGCTCGGCCGTGCATTGTTCGGTGACAAGGCGTTTGTCAGCGATGCACGATTTGTGCTTTTATATGTAAACGACAAGCTTCAGGGCGTTTATCTGCTTTGTGAACAAAGCCAGGTAAACAAATACAGGGTTGATGTAACCGAGCCTGAAAAGGACTACACTGGCACAGACATCGGCTACTATGTTGAGCTTGACAACTATGCAGGTCAGGACCCTGATGAATACTACTTCCACATGGATTATGAAAAGGCAACTGTTACTGATGTGAGAGGTGAAACAAGGAAGTTTGTTTCTGCTGACTATACTATAAAGAATGATGTTTATTCGCAGGACCAGGTGGACTTTATTTCTAAATATCTGAATAATCTGTTTAAGATTATCTATCAGGCTATTGAGAAAAATGTTTATCTGACATTTGATGAAAACTATGATCTGGTAGAGTCAAATTATCAGAATCCGAAGCAGGCTATTTCTGCGGTTATGGATCTTGAGTCGGTAGTTGATATGTATCTGCTTTATGAGATGGTGCATGACTATGACTGCGGTGAAGGAAGCTTTTATATGTGCGTTGACTTTGCTGAAGGAAGCAAGACACCAAAGCTTCAGTTTACATCACCTTGGGACTTCAACTGGGCTTATGACGGAAGCACATCAAGATACTGGGCAGGAGCTTTCTGTGACAAGGACTTTGCAAGAAGAAACGGCGACAGGTCTAACCCTTGGTTTATTATGCTTGCAAAAGAGCAATGGTTCCGTGACCTTTGCGGAAAGAAATGGGCTGAATACGGCGACACTGTCAAGGCTGCTGTTCAGGAAGAAAGGGATATGCTAAACGCCGACTACAACGATTATGTCAAATACACAAACGGCGGAATTTACTGCGTTGACAATGTTTTAGACTTTGTTTCTGCAAGAATAAACTGGATTGACAACACATTTAAAAAGCCGTCAGGTAATATTGACTATGACGAATATCCTGACCTGGTTGACGCAGAGCTGAAATATCAGCTGATGGAGATGGACGATGATTTCTACGGACTGCGACTTGTGCTTGTTGCAAATGAGGACGAAATCAAGGACATTGACTATGCACTTGCGTACATCACCGCCCAGAGCCAGCCTGGCACGAACACATTGGTTGTCACAAGGGCTTACAGGAGCATTATGGCTTCAGGTCAGACGGTTTATCCTGGCGATGGAAAGGTATTCTTATTAGCTAAGTTTATTGGTATTCCATCGGATATGATTGAAGAAATTACGGGATATTTTGAGTTTGGCGACCACACACTCACCCGTGCAATCAGAAAATAACATACTATTATAAAAACAGCTGTATTCTTGCAGCTGTTTTTTATATGTTTTTGTGTATTTTTTGTGATTATAATTGACAGTCAATTAACTTTGTGATATAATTCATTTGTAAGCGTATTTGTTGCTTATATTATATTACTTCGTTAGGGAGAATGGTTATGAAAAAGAAAATCGTTGTTTCATTGCTTGCAGCGACAATAGTTATATCTTTGGGTGCTTGCGGTAATCCTGACAAGCCAGACGGGAGCGAGAGAGATAAGAGCGTTCATCAGGCTGTAGTTAAAACGGAAGAAGGCGTTGAAGGCTACAGAATGAAAACCAATATCGGCAAGACTGGCAAAAATGATGATTTGAGCAAGCTGACAGGTTGCTTTATTGAAACTGTTGACGGCAAGGAAAATGCTTATGTTTCAATTAATGACAAGGGTGCTACTTCAGTTAGCAACGACACTATGGCACCTACACCACTTGGAATTGAAGCTAACGAAAAAGGCCTTATGGTTTACCGTGCTGTTAAGCCGAAGAATGCAGAATATGTTGCATATACATTTGATGGCAAGACTCTTAAGTTTGAAGTTGACAAGGCTAAGTATGAGTGGAAAAAGGTTGACTTCTTTAAGATTGACGGTAACTTCAATTACAAGAGAATGGACGGCAAGGGTTCTGAGGTCTGGAGCTTTTACTCAGACGGAACAGGAAGCTATGCTGACCTCTCAAAGCAGACTGCTAAGTACAATGACTTCAAGTTCAAGCAGGATAAGGACAAGCTCGTTGTTACATACGATGACGGTGTAACTGATGAATACAAGTATCAGTATGATATTACAACTCTTTATCTTGATATGGACGGAATTGTTATTGATCTGAAGAGAAACTAATCTGATACACATAAAAAAGGGATACCCAATTTTTCGGGTATCCCTTTAATTTTTAGTTTGGTCTTTTGTTTTGGTTGTTGCTGATTTCCTTTAGCTCTCTGCCTTCCTTCAGCAAGTCGTGAAGTTTTGTGTAATCATCATCTGCAATAGCGTCACGGTAGTCTTCAAGGCTTTTTATAATGTGGTTAATTTCACTTAACAGTGATGCTTTGTTCATCATAAACAGCGTTGTCCACATATCTTCATTCAGCTTTGCAACACGGGTCAGATCCTTGAAGCTTCCTGCTGAGAATCCAGCCTGTTTGAGCAGGCTCGGGCTTTTTATGTATGCACTGGAAACTACATGAGCAAGCTGTGAGGTAAAGGCGATAATCTCGTCATGCTCTTCTGGTGATGACACCACGCATTTTGCAAAGCCGATGTTGTAAGCGAGGTTTGATATTTCCTTTACAACGGAAATCGGCGTGTTGTCGGTTGGCGTCATAATAAAGCTTGCTTTGTCAAAAAGGTTGTCAACAGAATATGCAAAGCCTGAAAACTCTCTACCTGCCATTGGGTGACAGCCAAGAAAATGCACTCCACATTCTGCAAGCTCTGGCTCAACGGCTGTTACGATGCTGTTTTTTACGCCGCAGGAGTCGATAACTATTCCGCCTTTTTTGAAGTTGTTTTTATTTTCAAGGATAAAATCTATTGTCTGCTGAGGATGCAGGCAGACCATAACCACGTCACAGCGGCTTAGCTCATCAGGAGTGATTTCCTCGTCAATTGCTTCCTGTGCAAAAGCTCCCGCTATTGTTGCTCTGTCTATGTCAATACCAAAGCATGTATGGTTTGTGTTTTTCTTGATTGATTTTGCTAAAGAGCCACCTATCAGCCCCAAGCCTACAATGCCTATTTTCATACTCTCTTTCCTTTCTGTGCATACATTTTGCCTACGCACTTTAATGCTTTTACTCAATAAAGTATAACACTGTAATGCAGTTTTGTCAAGAGTTATATTAACAAATAAAAAGTTTTGTCAAATCACTTGAAATTATATACAATACATGGTATAATAATTAAAGCATAATACTATATATAATGTGATTAGCATCAGCGGTGCTAATGTTTTGAAAGGCAGGTAAAGCGAATGAAATGTCCGTTTTGCAATTATGTAGATACAAAGGTAATTGATTCACGTCCAAGCGAAGGAAAGAAACGTCGCCGTCGTGAATGTGCTAACTGTGGCAGACGTTTTACTACATATGAAGTGGTTGAGAAGCCTTCTTTGATGGTATATAAGAAGGACGGCAGCTTTGAGCCGTTTGAAAGAGCAAAGCTTATGAAAGGCTTGCAGAACGCTATCAAGAAGCGTCCTGTCAGTGTTGACCAGATGAATGAGCTTGTGGACAACATTGAAAACTATTATGCTAATGCTATGCAGACCGAAACGACAACAAGTGAGATCGGTGATATGGTTCTCAAAGGCTTAAAGGAGCTTGACCATGTTGCGTATGTAAGGTTTGCTTCGGTTTACAAGGATTTTGGCGATGTGAATTCGTTCATACAGCTTATTACCGAGCTTGATCAGGACTAAAGCTTATTAATATAGTATAAATTGAAAGGGTAATAAAGATGAGTAAAAAAATACTTGTAGCATTTGTTGCTTCACTACTTTTGCTTTGTGGCTGTGACAGTTTTCGTCAGCCTGTAACTATTGAGAAGAAATCTTCTGCGTCATCTGTTGCTGAAGAAAGCTCGGAAGTGATTGAGGAATCATCTGAGGAAAGCAGTGAGGAAGAATCATCAGAAGAAGAGTCAGAGGAAGATTCTGAGGAATCTGAGGACATTGATGATACCAGCAGTGAAGCAGAGATGGATTCTTCAGAAGAAGATATAAACAACACTGAATACAATCACACACCTGAAACAACACGCTGGACACCTCCGGCAACAACAAGGGCTAACAACAACACAAGAGCTACTTCGGCAAAACCTGTAGTAACTAAACCTGCAACTGCCAAGCCTGTAGTTACAACTGCCAAGCCTGTTGTGACTAAACCTGCAACGGCAAAACCAGTACCTTCAACATCTGCAGCAACACAGGCAACAGCTAAGCCTGTACCTGTTACACAGACACCAGCTCCACAGGTGCCTGATGACACAGCAGATCAGTAACAAAAACTAACAAACAACTGAAACAAAGCGGTAGCGGCTATGCTGTTGCCGCTTTTTATTGTCTAAAGCATACATATTTGTACACAAATCAACAGTATAAAGAGCCTAATTTGTGCAAATATACAAATGTAATAAAAACGGTTGACAACGGCGTGAAAAGGTGATAAAATAAACAAGTCGCCTGTAAAACAGGACGATACAAAAGGTATCTTGAAAATTGAATAACAACGAAACGAAAAAACCCTTGGAAATTCCTTGAGAGTATGAAAGTACAAAATAAGGAAGAGAAGTCAAGAAAAGACTAAAAAATTGGAAAAACACGAAGTCAGTAGAATACTGACCAGGAAGAGATATGTAGGCTTCCAACAGGGAGCTTGTATATACAACTTGATTAAGAGTTTGATCCTGGCTCAGGACGAAC
>JAFTAX010000048.1 GCA_017458445.1 Ruminococcus sp.
CTCCATGAGGTCGGCAAAGCACTTGAAGCGTTCACCGTGATAGCTTTCGATCTTTGCAATGTTCTCAAAATCCTGTGCGATTTCAGAAAAGCCCTCATCTCGTGCAACCTGAGCAAAATACGGATAAACCTCCTCATGCTCTTTCTGCTCGTTGTTTACTGCCATTTTCAGCAAATCAAGCACGTTCTGAGAAATATCAACAGGATAGCCACCGTGTATCTCGATTGACTCGCCTGAACAGTCTTTTAGGTGACTGTAGAAAATCTCAGCGTGAACTTTTTCCTGATCGGCAGTGAATCTGAACAGGTCAGCAAGCACAAAAAGCTTTTGCTGTTTTGCTTGCTCTTCGGCGTGCGAATAGCGAATGTACGCCTGACATTCGCCGGCAAAAGTCTGCATAAGATTTACCTTTGTTTTACTTGTATTAAAATCAACACTCATGTTATTACCTCCTACATTGTCAGTGTTCCTTTTTCGCTCTCGAATAAAATAAGAATCTGTTCTTCTTTGCCTGTTACAGCGTTTATATACACAAGCACATGGCTGCCTTTTTCATTTTTGCATTTAAATTCATAGCAAAAACGCTCCTGCGAGCCTTCTGACGGAATCACAGCAAGCTGACGGCTTTCGACTGTTAGCATAGGCGACAGCTTTTTCTGTGCATCAAGCGGCGATATGCGTTTTTCACTGTATTTACGCTCATTATGATTTACAAGAAAACCTCTGGCATCATACCCGAGTATCTCGCCATTATCAAGTGCCACCGACACCTTAATCAAGTCAGTGTACACGCAAACACCATTGTCACTGTACGCATAATTCACCGTCAGAACACCGTTATAATCCTCATAATAAGTCGTTTTCATCGAGTTTATACCAAGCTCATCGAGAAACTTTTCAGCGTTCAAAAGCCCCTGCTTAATCGACACCGACTCATTGTCCACCAGCCTGCTTTTGAGAAAATATGAGAGATATCCGCCACGCTTTGTCACCGCACAAGTAAGCTTGCCATTCTTGTCAGAAAACCTCCAGGACGGCATTTTTCCAGCTTCGTCAGCAATTTCCGTGAGGTCATTAGAGCTGACACCAGTCGCCATAGTCGCACGCTCGAGAGCCTTTTTGAGCGTGATTTTTTTAGCGTTTGCAGTCATCTTCGGGTCCTTGTCGAGAATGTGGTCAGAAAACGGCCCGTCATAAATCAGCGTCGGATAAGCATCAAAACCTTCCTCAAAATCCGAGAATCCCTCGGTCACATTCGGCGTGCCAGCGTCGGGAGCGTCCATATTACCCGCCACCGATGACAGATTGATCTCACCACTGTTAATGCCATTCTCGAGCTTCCACATATCGTCACAAAGCTCGCTTGAATATTTGTGCAGCGTCATCAGATTTTTATACTCATCATCGCTGATTCTGTCCTGCTCGGCAGCTTTCTTTGAAAGCGAGATAGCATAGTTGCCGACCTGCGACAAAAACTTGTATGTGTTCTCAAGCTTAAGTTCCTCAACAGGCAACTGAGCAAGAGCAGCCTTAGCGGTTGATGACTCACGCCAGAGCTTTGATGAAAGCTGTCCCTGAAGCTCGGGAGTGCCGGCGTAGATCTGCTTTAAAAGCGTGTTGTTAATGTTGTCAGCAGCAGTCGAGAGGTCCTCAACAGCACGCATATACGTGTATTCCACGCTTCGTCTGTTCTGCCTGTTTTCCACCATCAGCTGAACATTTCTTGCCGTTAACGCTGCAATGCCAGCGATTGCAAATGAAATTATCCTTACAATATATCGTTTTGAAATATGCATTTTATCCACTCCTTTTTGTACAATAAATTGTACTCTTTGGCATTATTGTTAGCAAAGCAACATAAAATATACATCAGATTTAGCAAAATTTGCAGTCCAATTAAATAGACTGATATTTAAACAAGTCCAAAAATCAGTACATAAAACAGCAAATATAATCACAGTTGAAAAATTTATTGAAATATGGTATAATTATTATATCTGTACACTTGAAAGGAAATGTTTATGATATATTTAGATAACGCCGCAACGACAAAGCCGAGCGAGGCCTCAGTTTCGGCAGTAATGAACGCACTCGAGTGCTTTGGCAACCCGTCATCATTACATAAACTCGGCGTTGAAGCCGAAAAACTGCTTGATAAAGCCCGAGCAGCTATCGCCGACTCAATTGGGGCGACAGATAGTGAAATATACTTCACATCGGGTGCTACCGAGAGTAACAACACCGCAATTTTCGGTGCCGCAAAAAAGCTTTATAAGCGTAAGAAACGTGCTGTCACTACGACAATTGAGCATCCGTCCGTGACGAAGGCTTTTGACCGTCTTGAAGAGGACGGCTTCGAGGTCGTGAGAATAGCTCCAAATGACAACGGCGAGATAGATGCTGCGGACATTATAAATGCAGTCGATGACAATACGGCAATCGTCAGCTGTATGCTTGTCAACAACGAAAATGGCAGGATTTTGCCCGTAGATAAGGCGTTTTCAGTGATAAAGAAACGCTATCCGCAAACGCTTACACACATTGATTGTGTCCAGGCGTATATGAAGCTTCCGCTCAAAGTTAAGACGCTTAATGCTGATATGATTTCCCTGAGTGCCCATAAAATTCACGGTCCTAAAGGTGTCGGTGCATTATTCATCAAAAAAGGTGTCGTGATTCCACCATATCTGGTCGGTGGCGGACAGGAAAAAGCCTTCCGTTCGGGTACAGAATCAATACCGCTGATTTGTGGTTTTTCAGCAGCAGTTGATGAGCTGAAGTGCAACATAACCGAGCGTTTTGACTATGTTAAATCCTTGCAAAGCTACCTGTTTGACAGGTGTAGCGAGTGCGATTCTATCCATATAAATTCAAGCTCTGCCTGCTCACCTTACGTCAACAGTATAGCGGTAAAAGGGCTTAAATCCGAAGTGCTTTTGCATTTTCTTGAAGAGCATGACATTTTTGTTTCAAGCGGATCTGCCTGCTCAAAAGGCAAAAAGAGCAGTGTACTTCAGGAATTTAAGGTCGAGAGCAAATACCTCGACTCAACAATCCGAATCAGCTTTTCAAAAGACAGCACAAAGGAAGATATTGACAAGCTGATTGAAAAACTTTGTCTTGCAGAAAAAACGCTATGCAAGATAAAGTGAGAACGAATGTTTCATACTATTTATAATATATAAACGTTTAAGTGATACAAAAAACTAATGAAAAAACAAAAGGTTGGTAGAGAAAAATGAGAGAACTGATTTTGTGCAAATATGGCGAGATTGCATTGAAGGGACTAAACAAGAATACCTTTGAAAGCCTGCTTTTGAAAAACATAAAACGCAGACTGAGATTTTCAGGCAAGTTCAATTACACCCGTGCACAGTCCACGCTCTACATCGAGCCGCTCGATAATGATGTCGATATGGACGAGGTTGAGGATAAGCTGTCAAAGGTGTTCGGAATAGCAAAGCTTTGCAGAGCGATGATGGTCGAGAAGAATATGGATTCAATCCTTACTGACCCTATGGAATATCTCGAGGAAGCACTGCTCGGTGCAAAGACTTTCAAGGTCAATGCCAAAAGAGCCGACAAGAAGTTTCCGCTGAAGTCGCCAGAGATTTGCAGAGAGCTTGGCCATGCGATACTTGAGAAATATCCGCACCTCACGGTCGATGTTCACAATCCTGATGTAACGGTGACGGTTGAGATTCGTGAGCAGCATGCTTTTGTCCATGCGCTCAAAATTGACGGTGCAGGCGGAATGCCAGTCGGAAGCAGCGGCAAGGCAATGCTTTTGTTGTCGGGCGGAATTGATTCGCCAGTCGCAGGATACATGATAGCAAAGCGTGGTGTCTGTGTTGAAGCAATCCATTTTGAAGCACCGCCTTACACATCAGAGCGTGCAAGAATGAAAGTGGAAAAGCTTGCAGAAAAAATGGCAGCCTATTGTGGCGACATAAAC
>JAFTAX010000049.1 GCA_017458445.1 Ruminococcus sp.
CGTCAATTAAAGGTCTTGAAGTATCTTGTGCACCTTTCAAAATACATGCAAGCAAAGGATATGAACCTTTTACCGTTTCAATCCCTTCATCCGTTACCCTTACAGCCTGCAAAGTTTCTTCATTGACCTTCTCAAGATTTTGAACAAACGTAATCTGCGATATACCAAGCTGAGATGCAATACTCGGACCTGTCTGTGCCGTATCTCCGTCTATTGCGTACTGTCCGCACAATATCAAATCAAAATCACCCAGCTTAGATTTTATCGCAGCAGCTATAGTTTTACCCGTCGCATAGGTATCAGCTCCTGCAAACTTTTTATCGGTTAAAAGAAAGCTTTTGTCAAACCCTAAAGCTATTGCTCTTTTTAAGACATCCTGTGCCTGCAAAGGTCCCATTGTTAATGCTGTTAATTCAACATCTTTTAAAGAATTTTTTATTTTGAGAGCCTCTTCCATAGCATACAAATCACAAGGATTAATAATGCTTTCAACACCTTCTCTCTGCATTGTATTATTTTCGGTCCACTTGATATCATCAGTATCAGGAACCTGTTTTATACAAACTATTATTTTCATTATTACTTGTTATAAACCTTTTGTTTTTGAGTAATATCAACAAGCGCATTGTGTCCCAATAAGTATATTGCACATTTTTTGATACTTGAGATATACCACGCACATCTGTCTAAAGTACAAACCTTGTCTATTTCACAGCCTGCCGTCATTAAAGGACAAAACGGAATATCTTTTGCCATATTATCTATCCCCCTGTTTTAATAAATTACAATTTTCATCTCTCTTGCGTTCCTGATCTTTATAAATCCTTGTTCTGTTTATAACCTCATCAAAATCAATTTTATGAGCATCAAAATCAGGGCCGTCTACGCAGGCAAACTTTATTTCACCGCCAACGGTAACTCTGCAAGCTCCGCACATGCCTGTACCGTCAACCATTATAGGATTCATGCTTGCCTCAGTATATATCCCTTTATCACGAGTTAAATCCGCCACTGCTCTCATCATCGGCATAGGTCCAACGGCTATGGCATAATCTATGCGTTCGTTTTTCATTAATCTTTCAAGTACACTGGTTACAAAACCCTTTTCACCAAGTGTACCGTCATCTGTAGTTATAAATAATTCAGTGCAGGCATCTTTCATCTTGTCCTGCCAAAATATCAATTCTTTTGTCCTTGCACCCATTATCATATAAACTTTATTGCCTGCATCTTTAAATGCCTTTGCAATCAAATAACAAGGAGCTGCTCCATATCCGCCTGCCAAGCAAACTACTGTGCCGTATTTTTTTATATGTGTAGGCTGTCCCAAAGGTCCTACTATATCAGCTATTTCATCACCAACATTGAGTGCAGCCAATTTTTTTGTCGAATATCCGACTGCCATAAATACTAATGTCAATTCGCCTTTTTGTTTATCGACATCCGCTATAGTCAAAGGCACACGCTCAGAATTGCTGTCTGCTCTGAATATTATAAACTGACCTGCTTTTGCATTCCTGACTACAAAAGGTGCATCTATTGTTATTTCATATTGATTCGGACAAATCTCTCTTTTTGATAAAATTCTGTATCCCATTCAACTTTCCTCTTTTAAAGAGATTATACAATAAAATCTGAACTCATGCAATTATTTAATAAACTTGTCTAAAACAAAATAATATGTCAACGAGACGCGGATCTGCGTTCGCTAATAATTCGTAAGGCTCGACCTAAGCTCGACAACTCGCTAAAATTGTCATTCTAAACTCGTTTCAAAATCTATTTAATTTACCGCTCAGACAAGTCTCGCTTTGTTGTTGTCTCACCTAACGATTATTGCTCTCTACGATAAGGTCTC
>JAFTAX010000050.1 GCA_017458445.1 Ruminococcus sp.
AGAAAACAGCAGACTTGTCATGCCTGTTACTGTCCGTCTGAATCATGCGATTGCTGATGGTTATCTGGTGGCAAACGTATTTAGGCTCTTAGAACAGGAGATTGGGGGATTCGTAGAGCTTTAATCGACAAATTCCAGTTTAACGAGGTGACCGCCATGAAAGTGAAGATTTCAATGACATGTTCTGCTTTGAAAAACAAATGAAATAATAATAAACACCTCTGACCGAGTTGGTTCAGAGGTGTTTTCTTTTACTTTGCTTTGTTCATTTCATCAATTACGTCATTCAGTTTTTCTGCATCGGCTTTGTCAACAATTCTTGGGTTCTTCGGTGATGAATTACCGCAGATACTCCAATAGTCGCAATAGGTACACTTCAGATACTTTGATGTCTGTATAGGGTCGGCGATAATTTTTCCACACTTAAGCTGTTTTGCCATTTCATAGACCTTAAGTAGTGCGTACTGTTCAAGCCCGAGGAAATACTCCTCATCTTTGACAGAGCCTTTCTTAAGCTCACCATTTGAATTTATCTGAAATGGTGTAAACACACCGCTGAAACGCTTGTTGAATGCATTGAATGTAAACTCATTTTGAACGACGATTCCGTCAGGTTTGCAGGCTGATGCACGCTTTCTGACTATCGCTTCGTCAAGTGACTCACCGTTTTTGAACGCATCAATCTCACTCGGCGTAAACTTAGCTTCAGCAAAGTTTACATGAGAATACAAGATTGCTGACGGCTTTAGTTTTCCGTCACGGTTCAAATCGTTCTTTCTCTGAGTAACGGCAAGCATATAGATAAGCATTTGCAGGTTAAGACCGTTGTAGAGCTCTTCGAGTTTTAGACTTGTCGAATTAGTTTTGTAGTCGATAATCCGTATATACTTTTCGCCGTTATCATCAGTATATATGTCCGCACGGTCGATGCTTCCTCGAATATTAATCTTAACCTCATCATCAAGCACAAGCTGGAGTATACTCTCTCCGTTTTCTTTTGTAAGGTTGTACTCGAATGCTTGCGGTACAAAGAGTGAATCGGAGAGTTCCAGCTGAATGTTCCTGACGATATGGAATGCTGACTTCTCCAGGCGTTTAAGTGCCGCTGTGAATGACGGTGTTTTGCCAAAATCACCACCGAGATATTCATTGCAATAGCTCTCAAACTCATTGTGGATACATTCTTTTATCGTGTTATCATCAAGGCTTGGAAAATCGCTGTTATAGACACGTTTGCCGTCATCACCAGCCTTACTCATAATCTTTTCAAAGCAATTATGGATAAGGTTTCCGACATTGCTTGGATTCATCTCGACAGCAGACGGTGCTTTAAGCTTTAGCCCGTATTTGCAAAAATATGAAAACGGACACGAATAATAATCGTTAAGCCTTGTTGCTGACAGGTTCATATCCTTTTCAAAGAAAAGCTGTTTTGCAAGGCCGTCATCAAGCTTATGCTCCCTTTTCTTTGAAATGTCGCTTATATATTCAAGCTTTTGCTGATAGAGATCCGAATATTTCAAAGCTTCACGGATTGATGATGTGAGTGAATCCCTGTCGGTTGACTTTTCAAGATACTTATAAAATGCTGTTCTAAATGATGTACAGAAAAAGTCAATCGGGATATCCTGCGCCTTGATTTCAATGTCACCAAACATTGTCTTTAGCATTGGAACTATGATTGACGGACGCTTTGCTTCGCCTTTGGAATTCGACTCAGAATATGTAATGTAAAGCTTATCATCAGGCATTGTGAGTGCAAGATAGACATTAAGTCTTTCGTTTTCAATCTGCCTTAATGGATTGCTTGTAATATTGAGTTTTAAACCTTCAAGTTGCTTCTTGTCATTATGCGTTAACAGTCCGCTGCTCTTTATATCAGACGGAAACACTTTATCATTGGTTTCGATTATAAACAGCACCTTTACATCAGACAGCCTTGAATGATCTGTTGAGGCGATTCTGACACAGTCAACTGTCTGCGGTGGCTTAGATAAAGTCATGTTTGAAATCATAATGCTTATGAGATCAGAAAACTCTCTTAGCGACATATTCTCATCGCCGACACGTGTATATACTGCTGTGACAGCTGAAAGGACTGTTTTCCAGAGCTGCTTAAACTCTCTTGCAAGCTCGAGATTGTTGTCCTCAGTATTGCTTGCAACCTTTATTTTTGAAAACATCTGCTCTGATAGTTTAATCTTATCAAGCAGGTCATAAAGTGCAAGGCAGATTTCCCTTGCAGTTGTGTTTACGCACTTATTTTTAAACGCCAAAAGTGGCTCGATAATCTGCTTTCTTGTGGTATTAATCCTTTCAAGAGAGCTGTTATCTGGTGCTGGTGCTGTGAAGTCATTATCCCACATATCACCTTCTATGTTCCAGGTAATGCAGTAGTTTTCAAGGTCGTTTATCTCATAATCGAGGAATATAGACAACGGAGATTTTATAAATCTCATCAGTTTTTGCGTGTTCCACTTTCTTGTTGTAACACAATCGAATATGCTCTTTAGATAAAGTACCAATGCTGACTGGTTTGCTGGATTTCTGCTGTCAATAAAATATGGTATCTCATATCGTTCAAAAGTGCCTTCGAGGGTTTGTGAAATCTCGCCTATATTACCTGCAAGTATTGCAATATCTTTATAGCTATAGCCACACTCTCTTGTGAGTCTTGAAATTTCCGAGCAGACATACTCTGTTTCTTCGTAAATATCAGTCGCAGAAAGGATTATTATATTATCGCTCTTGTCAGTTTTTTGGCTATCAGGACAGTAAAGATTTCTGTCGATATGCATTATTTCATCTGAGCAATCTGAGGTTTTTGTTTTAGCATCAATCTCTTCAATTGAAACGTTTTGTGACATCGCTGCATTTTTTAGCGCCTGTACTGTTCTGACAGTTTGTGCAAACGGTGACTGATAAAGCCTTGCATTGTTTTCATGAGAATAGACAACTGACACGGTAAGCTGTGCCGATTGCTTGAGCATACACTCAATAAGCTTTAGCTCGTCAACTGAAAAATCGCTGAACGCATCAATAAAGATAGTCTTATCTTTGAAAAAGTCATTTTTTAGTGCTAACTCATAGAATTCACCCAATGCAGACAGTGAGTCCTTAAGCCCCGCATTATCAAGCTCTTCATTATAGAATCCAAATAGCCTTGACAAATCAAAAAGCTTTAGCGAAAGTGTTCCGCTGGTGTTATCCGATGCGATACGCAAATCTTCAGCAGATATTCCCGAACGTACAAATTCATCAACAAGACCAATAGTATCTTTTATAAACGTTGGCTTTTTGAGCGTTTTTTCATAAAACTTGACATTGCCTGTTGCCTTAAGCTTTTTTATAGCCTTATACATTGTTATGGCTTTAGCGTTATCATCAGCGTTTTCTTGTGAACCTTTGCCATACTTTTTAGCTATAAGCTCTGCAAGCCTGTTAAAACCGCCTGTTTGTATCCTGTTAAAGCTCTTTGCACCGAGCATTGAATAAAGCTTTTTATCATATTCAAATGAAAACTGGTCAGGGATTATTACAGGTATGTCTTTATTATTCTCTGACGCTCTTTTGATTTCACTAAGGAATAATTCTTCCCTTGGGCTGTGTGTGCCACCAGTAATAATTCTTAGCATATCTCCTGACCTCCCGACTAATCGAATAACTATTTATATTCTATCATGTATGTCAGATAAAGTCAAATGCTAAATTCCGATTACTGTCCAATTATTTGTATATTAGTCAAACCATTCATTAAACAGCTCATATAGTTTACAGGAATACTCAATGTCATTTTTGTCATCAATCACTTTAATTCTTTTATGATTATCATTCGCTTTTGCCGAGCCGAATGTAAGCCCTGGAAAAAGCATAATTTGCTTGGTTTGCGATTTATCAACAGGTGAAAAGATAATTGAAAACGTTAGCACAACACCGAAAGCTACGGCTAATGATTTTTGAAATCTTGGCATAAAAAATCCCTCCACAATTTAACTTTCAGTCAGATTATGGACGGGATTTACTATTTTATGCAATTTATTCAGGATAGATTTCCTCAAACACCATTTTTGCTATATCGCAGGATTCCTTTGCGTCTTTTGCATAGTAATCCGCTCCGATTTGCTCGGCATATTCAGGTGTCAAGACTGCTCCGCCGACCATTATTTTGCAGTCAACGTTGTTCTCTCTCAACAGCTCTATTGTTTTGTGCATACTTATAAGCGTTGTTGTCATTAGTGCTGACAAGCCAATAAGATGGACATTATTTTCAATTGCACAGTCAACTACAGTCTGGTAATCAACGTCTTTACCGAGATCAATTACATCAAAACCGTAATTTTCAAGTAGAACCTTAACAATATTCTTTCCGATATCATGAATGTCGCCCTTGACTGTCGCAACAATAATCTTGCCTTTTGAAACGGTCTGTTCGCCAGTTTTTGCAAAATGACCTTTTATAACCTCAAAACACGCTTGTGCAACGCCTGCTGAGAGAATAAGTTGTGGCAGGAATATCTTGCCTGATTCAAACTCAGCTCCTGCTTTGTCAAGTGCAGGGATCAAAATATCATTGATTATGTCCATCGGGTCGTGGTCAGAAAGAAGCTCTTTTGTAAGCCTTGCACCATCATTTTTAAGCCCGTTTTCGAGTGCATAAGGCAAATCAATATCTGTCTTTGCCTGTGCATTGTTTACTGGTGTGTCAGGCTTCTCTGAACCGTAATTTGCGATAAACTCGACCGAATTCTTATCATGTCCTGAAAGCAGATTATAGGCTCTTACAGTTGACATCATCGAGCTGATATTCGGGTTGATAATCGGCAAATCAAGGCCTTTTGTGAGTGCCATCATAAGAAAATTGCGGTTTACAATCTCACGCTCAGGAAGCCCGAAACTGATATTTGAAACGCCAAGTACAGTCTTTACACCAAGCTCTATTTTAACTCTTTCAACGGCGTTCAGCGTTTGCATTGCTGCTTCCTGCTCTGCTGAAACAGTCAGTGTTAGGCAGTCGATATAGACGTCTTCACGCCTTATTCCAAGGGCTTGAGCACGCTCTACAATTTTCTTTGCTATATTAAATCTACCTTCAACAGACTTTGGAATACCGTTTTCATCAAGGCATAACCCCACAACTGCTGCACCATACTTTTTGACAAGCGGCAGGACTGACTGTAAGGATTTTTCCTCGCCATTTACAGAATTGACGATAGGTTTACCGTTATAGGCTCTTAACGCTGCTTCAAGCACTTCAGGTATTGTTGAGTCAAGCTGCAACGGCACATCAGCTATGCCCTGCAAAGCTTTTACTGCACGAACCATCATAGCCTTTTCGTCTATTCCAGGCAACCCGACGTTAACGTCAAGAATGTCCGCACCTGCGTGGATCTGCTCAATAGCCTGCCCTAAAATATAGTCAATATCACCTTCAAGAAGTGCTGCCTTAAAACGCTTTTTGCCTGTCGGGTTAATTCTCTCGCCAATCACACGAGGACGGTTGATTATTACCGTATTGGAAGCATTACAGCAAGCAGCAGGAATGACGTTGTTTCTCTTGACATACTGCTTGTCCTTTAAGGCATCAGACAATGCATTTATGTAATCCGGCGTTGTACCACAACAGCCACCAAACACCTTAACACCAAGCGGTATAAGCTTACACATAAGCTCTGCAAACTGGTCAGGTGTAATACTATACTCGTTTGTTACAGGGTCAGGAAGTCCTGCGTTTGGCTTTACAACTACAGGGAGATTTGTCCATTTGCAAAGCTCCTCAACCACTGGATAAAGCTCAGCAGGGCCAAGTGAACAGTTGACACCAATTGCATCAACGCCCAGACCCTCAAGTGTAAGTGCCATAGAGCTTATTGCACAGCCTGTAAATGTACGCATATTCTCTTCAAACGTCATGGTGCATATTATCGGCTTGTTGCTATTCTCTTTAGCTGCAAGAACAGCTGCTTTCAGCTCATATAAGTCGGTCATAGTTTCAAAGACGATAATGTCGGCATCTTGTCCTGCAATTATCTCTTCTTTGAATATATCATACGCTTCTTCAAAAGTCAGGGTACCTGTCGGCTCTAAAAGCTGACCTATCGGACCTATATCAAGTGCAACAAGTGTATTTGTTCCCTCGCAGGCTTTTTTAGCATTGGCAATTCCTGCTTTTATAGCTTCATCAACGCTATAGCCACACTCTGCAAGTTTATATCTGTTTGCACCGAATGTATTGGCATATATTATATCTGCCCCTGCATCAATATACATACAGTGGATATCAACAAGCCAGTCAGGTTTTTCTATATTTAATGCTTCGGGTGTTGCACCCATTTTTAAGCCCTTTGCCTGAAGCATGGTGCCCATTGCACCGTCAAGACATATAAACTCTTTATTCAAAAGCTGTTTAAGATCCACAATGGTCACCTCTCTTTGTATATTCACATCTGTCACGCATATTACAGCTGATACAGCCACGTTTTCCTTTTGAAATCTCATGGTTTGACAGTCCGATAACTGCTGTTACAGACTTTCTCGGTATAAGTATCATACTGTCTGTTGTGTTTACTCCAATCCTTTTCTGTGCATCAAGCACTTTCAAAAACTCTGCTTGTATTTCAAGTGGAAAATCGCCGTACCCTGGTGAAAAACGCCATGTAAAATTATAGCCTTGCAGTTTTTCTTTTATCTCTTCTTCTGCCATATTACAAACCTGCTCAACGGCTGCTGATGCAAGACAATCGCAGATTACTGCCTTTGTCATATCTGTAGCTTCAAATGAGAGAATCCTTTTGTCTGCATCAATTGACAAGGTTGCACATAAAAGCACACACTTATCACACTCGGAAAGATGAGCTTTTATATCATCGCCCTTTAGCACCAAAGATGTACCTAAAACTTTTATTTCATCAGACTTTTCAATGTCAAAAACCTTATAGATATACCGAGGCTTTATAAC
>JAFTAX010000004.1 GCA_017458445.1 Ruminococcus sp.
AACTGTGGAATAATAATCCCTATCACATGAAACAGTTTAAACTGCATTGCTACAAAGCATAACAAAAACAGTCCTGTGTACCTTACGGCAAAGCAGACATACATTGCTCTCTTTGCACGTTTTACATCAAAATTAACTGATTTTTCTACCGTATGAGCGACATAAGCATAGCAAAGATTGACATAAATATAGCCAATCAAAAATCCCAGCAGAGTCTTAAAACTAAATCCCCAGAACAAGCTCAAACAATAAAACAAGACATTAAGCAGTGCCATTATTGCTACGAGCTTTTTAAAGACAGGCATAAGATACGATTCTTTGTTCCTGCAACAGCTTTTCATCTGGTCTTTGGTGTTTTTCAATAATACCACGCTCCACAGGGCATTTAAATACACTTATTCAAGCTCAAACTCAACTTATATTATAACTCTTTTTTACGAATAAGTCAACACAATACGCTAACAAATTTCAATTATTGCTTATATTTCAGCCCATATTTTTCCATATCACATAAAAAAATAACCAGCCCCTGACAATTAATCAGGAACCGGTCGTTGATACTATGTGCATTTTTTAAGGATTTCGGGGTATTATCTAATAATATCGTCTACAATATCTTCAGCAGTATCCATGCCGTTATCGATACCGTCTTTGATATCTTCCCCAAGATTATCGTGCTCGCTGTCAACAATACTGCTGTCATTATTGCTTGAGCTATCAGTCATGCTTGACTCTTCCTTTGATGAGTCTTCCCTCTTTTCAGAAGCTTTCATTGATGATTCGACAGCTGATGAAGCTTTGTCATCGACCTTGCCGTCTTTTTCTGAACATGATGCCAAGATACTCAAACAAGCGACAATACTCAAAACACACGCAAATAGTTTTTTCATAAACACTATTCCTTTCAAATAATATTTGCCAAAAATGTTTGACTGTGAATATTATTCCTCGTAAAATAGCTTTTATTCAAATTTGCTGTAAAAAATTAACCGTCTTTCAAGCTGCTGCTCAAAAGACGGTATATATGTGTTTTAGCTGATACCCAAAAAGCCGAAGTACTGCTTCGCTGGCATTTGTGTTACTGATGTTTCTCTCAGTTTATCCTGGTCGGTCAGTCGGTATTGAACATAGAGTATATTCTCTCCGCTGTCGTTTTTCTTTACTGTCCAGCCAACGTCTGGTATCAAACCTCTTATGCCTTTATTTGTAATGGTTTTTCTGATGCCTTTTTGTTTTAATGTGAAGAAGCGCAGGTTTATATCCTGACCATAAGGTACGACGTATACTTTTACTGCACCTCTGTCGCTGTCACGGACGTCAACAAGATAGAACTTATACTTGCCATCAGGTGAGATTGTGTTGTCATCGGCTGAAACTTGCATCATCTTATCAAGATTATTGCTGTCTTTATAGATTCTGTAGACTGTTGATGTCGGATCAAGGTTTTTATCCAGCACTGTTTCAACAGATGATCCGCCGAAAAGCATATTAAGCACGATATAAAGCACGATTCCAAGCACATAGACAAGCAGATAGACTGTGCCGAGAACAACCTTTGTTGTTTCACGGTTATATGATGCAAAGAACATAACGACCGCTACAATGAATGGTGGGATAATCAATACCCAGTCGCCGATGTTGAAAAGTATCAGCAGAAAAACTACAAGCGGCAGCAACAAGCTTACCCAGCAGGTCAGCTTCTGCCTTCTTGTAATCAGCATCAATGCAAGGAAAACTACGCTTGCCAATGTATAGATTATAAAGAATGCTTTTTCCATTCCCGGCTTGAACTCAAGGTCATACAAGAATGTTGCATACGCTAAAAGTCCTATAACTGCTGTGTAGACAATGCAGAACACCGAGATTGATCGTTTTACCCATATATTAGAAAAAAAGTCCTTCATTACAATTCCTCCTGTAACATTATGTCAGGCTTTTTGCTATTACATTTATTTTAAACCATATATTTCAAAAAATCAATAGTTTTATAAAAACAATTAGCATTTTTCATCAGTTTTCTCCAAAAACTCTGCTATTATGCTGTTTGAAAGCAAAAAGCCTTGTGGAGTTAAGCTTATTACATCGCTATCAATCTGCACAAGCCCTTTATCCTGATAGAGCTTTGCTTTGGATTTAATATCGTCAGCAAGTGCTTGTCCGCCAAGCTTTGATACTTTATCAAGGCTTATTCCCGATTTTAACCTTAGCGAGAGCATTATATACTCCTCAGTCTTGTCAGGATTGCTCTCGAGCAAAATCTTTGACCCTTTTGTGTTTTCTATGTATTTATATAAATCCTTTTCATAGCAATATCTTATGCCGTTAAAGTATGAATGTGCAGCTGCTCCGAAGCCTAAATACTCCTCGCCCTGCCAATATTTAAGATTGTGTTTGCTATATCGCTTATCCTTTGCAAAGTTTGAAATCTCATACTGCTCGAAGCCTGAACTTGCCAGTCTTTCAACTGTATTTAGATACATCTCTGACAGCAAGTCCTCGTCTGCAACAGAATTGCGGACAAGGTCATTGTCAAAAGGTGTACCGTCCTCAATTTTTAACATATAGGCTGAGATGTGCTGAATTGGCAACGTTGTGATTTTGTCTATTGTTTCATTCAGAGACTCGATTGTCTGGTCTTTCAACCCGAGCATTATATCGCATGAAATATTGTCAAAGCCTGCTCTGCTTGCATCATAAACTGCTTCTGCGGCTGTGTCAAAATCATGCAGTCTGCCAAGAAAGCCAAGCTGGCTATTATCGGCTGACTGGACACCAAAGGATATTCTGTTTACTCCTGCTTGTCTGTATCGGCAAAGCTTTTCATAGCTTGCTGATGACGGGTTTGCTTCGATTGTTATCTCAGGTTCGGTGACATTAAAGCATTTTTTTATGGTGTAAACAATTCTGCCTATCTGATATGCCATAAGGACTGACGGTGTGCCACCACCGAAGTATATTGTATCAACATCAATGTTTTTATCCTTATACTGCATTATGTCGCTGCAAATTGCGTTGACATACTTTTTTGCTGTGCCCATATTATACTCAACCGAATAGAAGTCGCAATATGGGCATTTTCTCAGGCAGAATGGTATGTGGATATATATTCCTTTGCTCATAACCATTTTTCTCCGTTATTCTCCTCAGCAAATGCATCCCTGATATATGCACCAGCTTTATCGCCGTTGCTTTTCATAATGCTCATCGCTTTCATTATTCCACGTCTTAAAAAGCAGATTGCATATATCCCTGCACCTATCAAAGCGGTATAATAGACAAATCTTACCTGCTCTGCAAGTGACAGCAAGACATACTCAGAATGTGCATTTATAAACGCAACTGTAGCTTTATGGATTACAACATAGCCGACTATACCGAGAATTCCTGTATAGCCAAGACAGGCTGTTGTGCCAATTATTCCACAGATTAGCTTTTGCGATGAAAGCATTATTCCTGCCGACACAGCCCAGATTATTACAAGCACTATGCCAACCGTTTTTGAGATATTTGCATATATCTCATATATAATCGGTATAATTACTGCTCCTGACAGACCGAACACTAACGAATACTTCATGGTTTTCTGCAAATCGTTCATATACTATCCTTTCGTTTGCGGTTGATTCTTCCTATATCATTTATAGGCAAAAATCACTGATTATATTCGTATCAGTCCAATTTTAGCACAGACATAAACGCTTCCTGCGGTACTTCGACAGAGCCGAGTTGTCGCATACGCTTTTTACCTTCTTTTTGCTTTTCAAGCAGCTTTTTCTTTCTTGTAATATCTCCGCCATAGCACTTGGCAAGCACGTCTTTTCGCATTGCTTTTACTGTTTCTCTTGCGATAATTTTGCCACCGATTGCTGCCTGAATCGGCACTTCAAAGAGCTGTCTTGGGATATTCTCCTTAAGCTTCTCGGCAATTCTTCTTCCTCTTGCATATGCTTTATCGGTATGGACAATAAACGACAGAGCGTCCACTACTTCGCCATTGAGGAGAATGTCAAGCTTGACAAGCTTGCTTGGAGCATAGCCAAGCATTTCATAGTCAAATGATGCATAGCCCTTTGTTCTTGATTTTAATGCATCAAAAAAGTCATAGACTATCTCGTTGAGTGGCAATTCATAATGCAAATCGACACGGGTTTCATCGAGATACTTCATATCCTTGAAAACGCCACGTCTGTCCTGACAAAGCTCCATGATATTGCCGACATAATCTGATGGTGTAAGGATATGTGCTGTAACCATCGGTTCTTCTGCTGATGCGACAAGTGCCGGGTCAGGATAGTTTGTAGGGTTATCGATATAGACCGTTGAGCCGTCGGTAAGATTTACTTTATAAATAACTGACGGTGCGGTTGTTATAAGGTCAAGGTTATACTCTCTTTCGAGTCGCTCCTGGATAATTTCCATATGAAGCAGTCCTAAGAAGCCACATCTGAATCCAAAGCCAAGGGCAATTGATGTTTCAGGTTCAAAAGACAGTGATGCATCATTCAGCATCAGCTTTTCAAGTGCGTCCCTAAGGTCAGGATATTTTGCTCCGTCAACTGGATAGATACCCGAAAAGACCATTGGGTTTACTTTTTTATATCCTGGCAGTGCTTCAGCACAAGGGTTGTCTGTTGTTGTGACTGTATCGCCGACACGGGTATCTCCGATATCCTTTATTGATGCGGCAATATATCCAACCTCACCTGCATGAAGCTCTCCTACTGGCACGAGGTCCTTTGCTCCCATATATCCGACTTCGACAGTCTGAAACTCAGCACCTGTTGCCATTAGCTTTATTGTATCTCCTGCTTTGAGGTGGCCTTCTTTTACTCTTACGTATATGATTACGCCTTTATACTGGTCGTAATAGCTGTCGAAAATCAACGCTTTGAGCGGTGCA
Organism: Ruminococcus sp.; assembly: GCA_017458445.1. Lineage (GTDB taxonomy): Bacteria > Bacillota > Clostridia > Oscillospirales > Ruminococcaceae > FB2012. Next base: position 4,901 of record JAFTAX010000004.1, read on the forward strand.
TTATCATCGCCCTTTGGTGCTGGAATATCTGTTATTACACGCTCAAGAACTTCATGGACGTTTGTACCCATTTTTGCAGAAACTCTTGGTGCGTCCATCGCTGGTATTCCGATTACATTTTCAATCTCGTTGCAGGCACGTTCAGCATCTGCTGACGGCAGGTCAATCTTATTTACTACTGGCAGAATCTCGAGATCATGCTCGATTGCAAGATATGTGTTCGCAAGCGTTTGTGCTTCAATTCCCTGAGATGCGTCAACGACAAGTATTGCACCCTCGCAGGCTGCAAGTGAACGTGAAACCTCATAGTTGAAGTCAACGTGTCCTGGGGTGTCGATAAGATTAAAGACATAATCCTCGCCGTTATCTGCATGGTAGTTAAGCCTTACTGCACGGGCTTTAATCGTAATGCCACGTTCCCTTTCAATATCCATATTATCAAGCAGCTGGTCCTCCATTTCACGAAGCTCAACGGTTGATGTCTGCTCTAGGATTCTGTCGGCAAGGGTTGATTTACCGTGATCTATATGTGCAACAATGCAAAAATTTCTGATATTATTCTCGTTCATTAACTATTCCTCTTTCTAAAATGTGTAGAGTTTACTATTAAAATTATTATACCATATCTACAATTCAAAGTCAATTTGCGCACACAAAAAACAGTGACATTTCTGCCACTGTTTTTGTTATATTATGAACTGAAATTTACTGTTTTATCAACCGTCTGATTTCCAAACTTGAAATGTCCGACAACACCGTTTAGCATTTCCTGTGGAATACCGATTATCTTACCGAGCAGGAACACTTTTCCTTCACCTGCCCAGACGGTTTTTCCTGCTGCGATTATCGAGCGATATGCCCTGTTGATGTTTAGCGTTGCGCTGTCGCCCTCACCTGGAATTGTGAACCATGCTGTTGCAGAATCGACATTTTTTACTGCATCTTCATCGGCAATAAGCACCAGTCTTAAGCCGTATGTTCCGTCACCGATATTTAAAAGCTGATACTTAAGCTCAAGGTCTATCGGCAGCACGTTTACCGTTATGTTAGTCAACGTGCCGTCATTTTTCTTTGTTGCACGCATATAGGATTTTCCAACTTTTTTCCCTGTGACGAACGCTGAATTCAACCTTGTTGTGACATCAATCCCGTTTGTTGTCCATGACCACATATATGCGTTACAATCAATCGGATTGCTTGTTGCAACATTTATTGTCTGTCCAAGATAGACATCATACTCCGTCTGGAAATCATGCTCAAACATATTGAACATCTGGACACTATAGGATATTGGCGATTCAACGCCGTTCTTTTTAATGCCTGTAATTCTGACGCTTATCAGGTCGTCCTCAGGGAACTTTTCGCCAACAGAGAAAATAATACACTTTGGCGTGCCGTAATAGCTGTTTTCAACATTCAGAAACTCGCCAGATGTATTCTGTTTAGTTGAATCAAGGTTCCATGTTTTGTTAAGCTTTGTTGATGTGACTGTTACCTGAACGTCAGCAAGTGCTGGTGTATCATAGCGGTTGCCTAACGTTACCGAAAAGGCATAGGTGTCACCAAAAATAGTATCATAAAGCTCATAAGGCATATTCTTTCCAGGCCAGCAGACATAATCGCCAGTAAACTCCTGCTGCCTTGTTCGGTCAATAGCATACATCGCTGCATATTTTCCTACCATGCCAAAGCCTGTTTTCTGCATTTTTGGATTAAGCACCCAGCGTCTGTGCCCAAGCACTCCGATATTATAAGTGTCAGAATCGTCCATATATTCGATTATTGATTGCGGAAGATTATAAAACCCGCTTGCTATATTTGAATGGCTGGTGCCGTCATAGCCGAGATTGAACATATCGTCCGACATACCCTCAGGCTGTGTCGGATAATGTGACAGCACATCATTTACCGCATTTACAAGGCTTCCTGTCTGTGCTTTTTGGGTATATTCACTGTTTAACTGCAAATCTGCAGGAAGGCCTGCGACATATCTGCAGAAATTCACTGCATTGAGTGCCTGCTCTTGTGTGGATAAGGTCACGCTGCCTGTACCGTATGGCACACTCAGAGAATAGCTCTCGTCATAGGTCGTGTCAGGTATTGTAGTGAAAGGATGCTGATTATACATATCAATTATCTGTTGCTGTGTCGGAGAATTAAGCTCGTAAGCTGATATTGTCAATGGATTTACAGCAATTATTGCTGCGGTCGCAAATGACAACACTTTCAGCTTTTTAAATAGTGTCTTTATATGCATAATTTTGCCTCCTTTTTTATAAAAAAATCCGGAATTGGCTCAGGATAATCTTCTGAAACAAAACCGGATTCTTAATTATTCTTTATTTACGTCTGTTAGCAGCCTTTTGTTTTTCTTTATGCTTTTGCCACATAACCCAAAGTGTAGGTGCTATGCAGTTTGATGAGTAAACACCAGCAAGCATACCAATGATAAGTGGGAATGCGAAGCTAATGATTGATGTTATACCCAAGACTGAGCATACAATACAAACTGTGAGCATTGCAAGTACCGTTGTTACAGTTGTATGGATTGAACGTCCTACTGTCTGTGTAATTGACAGATTTACAAGGTCTGTAAGCTCAAGCTTTCTGCCGTAGAGTCTGCGGTTTTCTCTGATACGGTCATAGATGATAATCGTAGCGTTGATTGAGTAACCGAGAATTGTAAGCAGAACCGCCATGAAGTTTGCATTTACATCAAATCTGAATATAATGAAGCATCCATATACCATGCACATATCATGCAAGAGTGCGACAACCGAGAAGCAACCTGCTGATATACCACCGATTTTCTTAAATCTGAATCCGATATAGATAATTGTAATTACAGCTGCAAATGCACAAGCTACAAGGCACTTGAAGAAGAAGTCTACACCGTTTGAAGCAGCAACGTCACTTGATTCCAAAAGCTCAAGCTTGTTCTTTGCAAACTTTTCTTCCAAAGCTAATTTAAGCTTATTCTGGTTCTGTTCACTGATACCTTCCTTAGATGAGAACTGAAGTTTTACAGTTTTATCATCGCTTGCAACGTTTGTACCTGTTGTAACGGTTGCAGTTTCACCGATTGTGTCCTTGACAACCTTTTCAACGTCGCCTGTATCAATGCTGCCTTCATATGTGTATGTGATAATTGTACCGCCCTTGAACTCGATAGCTACATTTGGCTTAATTGTGAATGTAAGCACTGCAAAGAGTGCAATCAGAACGCATGAGATTGTATAGAAAATCTTTCTCTTTGAATAAACGTTGAGATTCTTACGTTCCTGAACTTCTTCCTTAGCTCCATAGAATGAACGCTTCTTGAATGCTTTGAACTTGGAAAGAGATGAAAGCATAAGTCTTGAGCAGAAGATACCGAACACAAAGTTAAGGATAATACCAACGAGCAATGTATAACCAAGTGAATAGATTGTACCTGCTGTTGAAGCACCAAACATGAAGAATACTGGCTTTAAGAGTGTTCCGAAGATGCTGTCTGTTGGTCCGAAAGCACCCATGAGAATAATAGCTACGAATGCAACAGTGATGTTACTATCGAATACTGATGCCCATGCTCTCTTATAACCTACTTCAATTGCACCGTTAAGTGTCTTACCGTTGTTAAGCTCTTCTTTGATACGCTCAGCTGTGATAACGTTTGCGTCAACACCCATACCAATCGCCAATATGATACCCGCTATACCCGGTATGGTGAGCGTGAAGCTTTCAATGTTTCCAAAGAATCCTGAAACGCAGGCAATTGAACCTACAACCTGTCCGAACAGTGCAATAGTTGCGACAAATCCAGGAAGCTTATAGATGAATATCATATAGATTGCAATAAGGATAAATGCAATTATTCCTGCAATTACCATTGCATCTCTTGCACCTGAACCCAATGTTGCGGAGATGATGTTGTTGCTTGTTGTTTCAAGCTTGAATGGAAGTGAACCTGCATTGATCTTATCAGCAAGCTTCTTTGCTGAGTCATATGTGAAGTTACCGGAAATCTGGCACTTTCCGCCTGTAATTGGCTCGTTTACAGTTGGTGATGAAATGCACTTATCGTCCATCCAGATAGAGATAGTGCCTTTTGAAGCTGAAAGCTCTGTTGTTGCTGCTGCAAACGCTTCAGTACCAGACTGTTTAAGGTCAAGGCTTACTACATATTCAGTCTGACCGTTATCGTCAGTAATCTGACGTGGCTCAGCTAAATCTACGTCTTTACCTGTAATAACAGTTTCGCCTGTTTCTTCAGAACCCTTTCTGAATGTAAGCATAGCTGTTTCACCAAGCTCTGCTACTGCAGCTTCAGGATCGAAGTCCTCTTCGCCTGCCTGCCATGGGAACGAAACCATTACCTTATTTGTTGTGTAGTCTACATAAACCTCGCTATCGGTAATGTTAAGACTTACAAGACGCTGTTCGATAGTTGCCTTTGCTGCATTCATTTCCTTTTCGGTTGCATCATAATTGTCAGCAGGCTCGAATGTAGCATTAACACCACCCTGGATATCAATACCCCATCGAATATCGTCTACACCCTTAATATATGTTGTTTTAATATCACCGTATTGTGAATGTATTCCATTATATGTAAGTCCTGCAAACGCAAGGATACATATCAACACGATGAAAAACACTGGTTTTTTAGTTCGACGCACAATTAATCCTCCTAAATCTTATTAGCAAATCTACATAATTTGCCTTATTATAATCACCTATTTATTATAGTGCTTTTCCCTTTAAAAGTCAAGCATTATTTTATAATTCTGCCTATTTATCTCATGCTTTTTGTTTATTAAGCACTAAAACGCTTTGCTTTATATGGTAATGTTAACCAGGTGTATCTCTTTTTATGTAATATAATACAAAATAATCAACTTGACATAATTCGTTATTATATAAATCACTAAATCTTGCAAAAAATGGCGTAAACGTTTGACAAATCACGCAAAATAGGCTATAATACTACCATGAAATAAATTTTAGGAGGACTTTTACAATGAAAAAAACAGAACTCATTGCTGCTGTTGCAGAAAAAACTTCATCAACAAAAAAAGACGCTGAAAAGGCTTTCAACGCAGTTATCGAAACAATCACTGACGCTTTGACAAAGGGCGACAAGGTTTCAATTACAGGCTTTGGTACTTTTGAAGTAAGAAACAGAGCTGCTAAGGACGCTATCAACCCTGCTACTAAGGCACCTATCCACGTTCCTGCTAAGAAGGTTCCTGCTTTTAAGGCTGGTAAGGCTCTTAAAGAAGCAGTTGACAAATAATATATAGCTATTTTAAAGGAGATAATGATCATGGCTACAACAAAAAAGGCAGTTGCTGAAAAGGCAACTAAGACAGAGTCTGCTGTTAAGGAAACAGCAAAGACAGAAAAGAAAGTAGAAAAGGCTGCAAAGCCAGCTGCTAAAAAGGCTCC
>JAFTAX010000051.1 GCA_017458445.1 Ruminococcus sp.
CAGCTCACCTGCATCTGTTGTGAGAGTGCTTTCAAGAACGTGATAAAAAATAAGGTTAATTGATTAATAGAAACTTGACAAATCCCGTCAGCGTGCTATAATATATAGTACATAGCAAAATGCGTTGACGGAAACGTGATTTGTCAAAGCAGTTTTTCAGAGAGCCGTGTAAGGTGAAAGTCGGCAGACTGTGATAAATCAGTATCATTCCCGAGCAGACGGGCTGAAATTAGTAGGTCTGTACGGTTCTCACCGTTATATGAGTATGAGTGGTACAGCAGTATTGGCTGTTGTGCAATCAGAGTGGTAACACGGAGTTTATGCTTCGCCTCTGTTATGGGGGCGAAGCTTATTTTTATTTTAAAGAGGTTGAGAGAAAATGCTTACACTTGATAAGGTCTACAATGCAAAAACAGTCTTGAAGGAGGTCTTGAGACCAACACAGGTCATCAATGCACCGTCCATCAATCCAAAGGCTAATGTTTACCTTAAAACTGAAAATCTGCAGGTAACAGGTTCGTTTAAGGTAAGAGGTGCGTATTATAAGATTTCCCAGCTTAGCGATGAGGAAAAAGCACATGGCGTTATAGCTTGTTCTGCGGGAAACCATGCACAAGGCGTTGCACTTGCCGCACAAAAAAGCGGTATCAAGGCAGTAATCTGCCTGCCTGACGGTGCCCCGATTTCAAAGGTCGAGGCAACAAGAAGCTACGGTGCAGAGATTTGTCTTGTCGAGGGTGTCTATGACGATGCCTATAATAAAGCAATCGAGCTGAGAGATGAAAAGAATTATACATTCATTCACCCGTTTGATGACGAAAATGTAATCGCAGGACAGGGTACAATCGGCTTGGAGCTGTTAGAACAGCTTCCTGAAGTTGACGCAGTTGTCGTGCCAGTCGGTGGCGGCGGACTTATCTCAGGCGTTGCGTTTGCAATGAAGTCGCTCAAGCCTGAAATCAAGGTCTACGGCGTGCAGGCAAGCGGTGCACCGTCAATGGTAGAGTCGCTTGCAGAGGACAAAATCAAGTGCCTTGACAGAGTTTCAACAATCGCAGACGGAATCAAGGTTAAAGAGCCTGGCGAGAATACATTTGACTATTGTAAGCAGTATGTTGACGAAATAGTAACCGTAACCGATGACGAGGTTTCATCAGCAATCCTTGCACTCATCGAGCAGCATAAGCTTATTGCTGAGGGTGCAGGTGCAGTATCTGTCGCAGCAGTCATGTTTGATAAGGTGCCTGTCGAGGGCAAGAACGTTGTATGTCTTGTATCAGGCGGTAATATCGACGTTACAATCCTTTCAAGAGTAATCAAGAGAGGTCTTTTGAAGTCAGGCAGATCCGAAACACTCACAATCCAGCTCGAAGACAAACCAGGACAGCTTCTCGGCGTGTCAAAGGTTCTTGCAACACTTGGCGGAAATGTCGTTTCAATCCACCACGAAAGAGCAAGCGAGGACAGCGATATCACAGACTGCCTGCTCAGAATCGTGCTTGAAACAAGAAACTATGAGCATATCAAGCAAATAAGAAAAGGCCTTAAGGACGCAGGCTTTAAGATAGTCAATAAGTAATATATAAGGAGAGATTTATTATGGCAGAAACAATTTATACAAAGAACGCACCTGATGCAATCGGACCATATTCACAGGCAAAGGTAGTAGGTAACCTCGTGTTCACATCAGGACAGATTGCAATTAATCCAGCAACAGGAAATGTCGAATCTGATACAATCGAGGGGCAGACTAAGCAGGTCTGCGAAAATCTCAAAGCATTGCTCGAAGCTGCAGGCACATCAATAGACAAGGCCGTAAAGACAGTCTGCTTTTTGAAGAATATGTCCGACTTTGGCGTGTTCAACGGAATCTATGGTGAGTATTTCACAAGCAAGCCTGCACGTTCATGCGTTGCAGCAAAAGAGCTTCCAAAGGACGTTTTGGTAGAAGTTGAAGTAATAGCAGAGAAGTAATGATGGGGCGGGTTAATACCCGCCTTTGTTTTGGTGATTATTATGTTAGTAAAACCGTTGATGTTAAGGATATTTCTTTCGGTGAAAAAGTATGCATGGACATTTATAAAATGGCTTGTGGTAGCATCAGTTGTCGGACTTGTCGGCGGCGGTGTCGGTACACTTTTTTGCAAGGCGGTTGTCTTTGCAAACGAGTTTCGTGCAGAGCATAAATATATCATTTTTGCCCTGCCAATAGGCGGTCTTGCAATAGTCGCACTCTATAAGCTTTGCAAGCTGAAAGAGGACCCAGGCACCAACCTTATTATAAGCTCAGTTCGTTCCGACCGCAATGTTCCAATAGTTATTGCACCGCTTATTTTCGTGTCAACAACAATAACCCACCTGCTCGGTGGTTCAGCAGGTCGTGAGGGTGCAGCACTTCAGCTCGGTGGAAGCATCGGTGCAAAGACAGGTGAGCTTTTCAGGCTCAACGAGCGTGATATGAGCCTTGTTATAATGTGCGGAATGAGTGCGGTCTTCTCGGCACTTTTCGGCACACCACTCACCGCTGCATTCTTTGCAATGGGCGTTATAAGCGTCGGTGTAATATACTATGTCGGGCTTGTACCGTGTATAGTTTCATCGCTTGTGGCGTGTAAGCTTGCCGAGTTTTTCGGTGTCAGCGGCGAGAAGTTTGAGATAGCAAAATATGTCCCGAAGATTGACTGGCTGTCGGTTGCAAAAGTTGGTGCACTTGCCGTGCTGTGTGCATTAGTGAGCATACTTTTCTGTATCGCCATGAAGTATACACATTTTAAACTTAAGGTAACGCTGAAAAATGAATATCTCCGTGTAGCAGTCGGCGGTGTTGCAATTATCCTGCTGACACTTCTTGTCGGCAATCAGGATTATAACGGTGCAGGCTCGGCTGTGATAGCAATGGCACTCGGGCAGGGCAGTACCCATTGGTATAGCTTTTTGCTGAAAATACTGTTTACCGCAATTACTATCGGTGCAGGCTTCAAAGGCGGAGAAATCGTGCCGACATTGTTTATCGGCTCAACCTTTGGCTGTGCAGTCGCACCACTTCTTGGACTGTCTGCACAGTTTGGTGCAGCAGTAGGTCTGATAGCGGTTTTCTGCGGAGTGGTAAATTGCCCGATAGCGTCAATCTTTCTGAGCATAGAAATGTTCGGCACTCAGGGACTGATTCTGTTTGCGTTTGCCTGCGGAGTAAGCTTTATGCTCTCAGGCTACTATGGACTCTATACCTCACAGAAAATTGTCTATTCAAAACTTACAGCTAAATTCATCAATAAGAATGTTCATTAATCCCTTGATTTTTGTGCAAGAATAGAGTATAATACTTGTGAAACGAGGTGAGAGTTATGGCTTTTGAGCTGGTTCACGGCATTGACATAAAGGATACCAAGGATACACATTCCGCATACACCATTAATAAAGAGAGCATTTATGCGACCTTTGGTGCTGACATATTTCCTGACGCTGTGGAAGAGCTCGTAAAAAAGATGGACGAGCCTGTGTTTTTCTTTGTCGAGATACCGTGCAGCGATGATGAGGAAAAACAGCTCAGAAAGCAAAAGTCTGACCCTTATCACTACAAGGTTTATTACCTCGACAACTGCACAATGCCTGTCGCTATGGCAATACTCGACCGATACGGCGAGCTTCTTATAAATGACGGCGTATGCAGATTCGGCTTTGGCTCACACCAAACGGGCGAGGAAATCTATTGCCAGGACTACCAGACGGTGTCAACATATGGCGATACTGACAAATTTAAAGCAGCACTCGATACACTCGACATACCGCAAGAGGAAGATTTGCACACACTCTGGGAAACTTTGTCTGATAATAATAACGGCGTGTGTATGAGCGTCGAGATAAACGGCGAAACGGTTGCAGACATAGTGTCAGCACTCGAAGCCGAAGGATTGTTTTTAGGGGACACAGTTGAAGAAAAATAAATATTTAAACGGAGGTACAGGTATGAATATATGGCATGACATTTCACCAAAGGAAGTTACAGAAGGTTCATTCACAGCCGTAATTGAAATTCCTAAAGGCTCAAAGGTAAAATACGAGCTTGATAAGGAAACAGGGCTTCTCAGAATGGACAGAATCCTTTATACATCAACCCACTATCCTGCAAACTACGGCTTTATCCCAAGAACCTATGCAGATGACGGCGACCCGCTTGACGTGCTGGTACTTTGTTCTGAAGCATTAGAGCCAATGTCGCTTGTAAAGTGCTATCCGATCGGCGTTATATCAATGGTGGACAGCGGTGCAACAGACGAGAAGATAATCTGTATCCCGGAAGGCGACCCGAGATACAACGTCTACAGGGACATAACCAACCTGCCAAAGCATATCTTTGACGAAATGTCCCATTTCTTCGCAGTCTATAAGAACCTCGAGCATAAGGAAACTGTCATAGACGACGTAAAAGGCGAGAAGAAGGCAAAAGAAGTAATCAAAAAATGCATCGACCACTACATAGAGTGTTATTGCAGGTAAAAATCACCACTTAAAGACCGCTTTTAGTAGCGGTCTTATTTTTTGTGCAAAATGACTATAAATTTGTCGTAAAAGCCCGCAAAAATGCCAATTTTGATGCCATATTTTAAAATCCAAAAAGTTTTTTTGAAAAATCCTGGCGAAATTAGAAAATAAATATAAGAAAAAATAGAATATTCTTGTAATAATTAAATTTTTTAACTATTACAAGTGTAACCGTTTTGTCACTTTTTCATAATTATTGTCAAAAGATAATAAGCAATAAATACAGATTACAAAAAATTGTGCAAAAAAATCTAAAAAACCATTGACGAATACTATATATTGTGGTATAATAGCTACAGTGATATACAATTTGCAGTTTTTGTGAAATAAAAGCTCAAATGTGCCCTTTTGGCTGCATTAAGCTTTTATTTGCATGTTTAAGCAAATCACGCATTAATAAATTATTTAAAAGTTACAATTTAATGACCTTAAAAAACCAAAAAGTTACAGCAAGTTTTTCTTGATACCTTGCAAAAAGGCGAAGGGAAAGCCTGGAAATGCCGTGATAAAAATATTTTGGCAAATATTACGGTTGCATTTTTGATTTATATAGTGTATAATTTAAGTACATTGGTGAATTGTGTTAATTTGTGGTAGTTAGTCCCTAATAACCAACACCGATGAATACACTGTAAGTCAAGGAGGCGAACAACTTGCTGACGAGTATGCTCAAAGGCACATATAATCAGTCAATGGACGTCAAGGGCAGAATGGCATTCCCGGCTAAGCTGCGTGAAATAATCGGCGAGCGGTTCGTCGTAACAAAAGGACTTGACGGGTGCCTGTTTGTTTATTCGCTTGAAGAGTTTGAAGCAAGAGCAACAAAAATAAAAGCTCTGCCGATGGCAAAAGCGAGAAACCTGCAGCGAACCTTCATGGCGAACGCCGTTGAAGTTGAAGCAGACAAGCAGGGAAGAATACTCATTCCACAGAATTTGCGTACACTTGCAAGCCTCGAAAAAGAGATTGTAGTCGCAGGTGTCTCTGACAGATGTGAAATCTGGAACAAGCAAAAGTGGGACGAGCTTAACGACAGCGTTGACGATGAAATGATGATGAGTGCTCTGGAGGAGCTGGATTTTTAAGTGGATTTCAAACATATATCGGTGCTTCCCGAGGAGTCGATAAACGGGCTTAACATAAAGCCTGACGGAATATATGTTGACGGCACCGCAGGAGGTGCAGGCCATTCAAGGCTTATAGCCGAAAAGCTTGATGCAAATCTTGGCGGACGGCTGATTGCACTGG
>JAFTAX010000052.1 GCA_017458445.1 Ruminococcus sp.
AGTTTTTAAGACGAACCCACAGTACCTATAAACATGAAAAACAAATCTAGAATTGAAAATAATATTAATCGAGAGATTTATTCATTATTTCGACTAATATGAAGAAATTAGTAAATTTCGGAGGAAACATGAAAAACGTACTTATCTGGATAATTAAAGCTGTGTTTGCTGCTATATGTTCAGTTGTAATCCTATCTGCTTTTTGCTTATTATACAACTATGAAGGCATTCATATTAAAACCGAAAGTGGTGCAACTGACTACAACTGGGAAAGCGGACAGTTTAAGTCCACAATGAAAGAGGGCTTCTCATGGATTAATGTAGATAAGTATGGCTACAACAACGCAAATGATAACAGTAAAAGCCCTGACATTCTCCTGATGGGTAGTTCTCATGTCGAAGGTTTGCAGGTTAAGCTTACTGAAAATATGGGATATCTGCTTGATGAGCTTCTTGATAACCTGAGCGTATATAATATCGGAATGTCAGGCCATACAGTATACAGATGTGTTGATAATCTTGAAAACGCCGTAAAAGCATACAATCCGAAAAAGTATGTTGTTATACTCATTGATGGCGTTAAGCTTGATGAAGCAAGTATGCAGCAGGTGATAAATGGTGATGCAATGCCTATTCCATCATATAGCAGCGGTATTATGTATGCAACTCAGAAGATACCTTTTATAAAATCTGCTTATAATCAGCTTTCCGAGTGGGTTTCACTTGATGCCAAGCGCAATAATGATGATAATACACAAGAAGCAGAATCGTCACAAGATGCAGAAACTGAAATTGAAAAATCTTATACTGACACCTTATCAAAGTTTCTTGACAAGGCTAAAGACTCGGTAAGTGACAACTGTAAGCTAGTTATTGTATCTCAGTCTCTACAAAGCCTTGATGAAAGCGGCAAGACAGTCTATTCGGACGATAAAGAGATGTTAGATGTTTTTAGCTCGCTTTGTAAAGAAAAAGGTGTTGCATTTTGCAGCCTAACAAGCTCGTTTGAAAAGCTATATAAAGAGAAAAACATCTTAGCACACGGTTTTTCAAATACAGCAGTAGGTGCAGGGCATCTCAATAAACATGGCCACCGTGTAACAGCTGAAACAATAGCTGACCTTATTGATGAATTGGAGAAGGAATAATGAGTTTAAATAGCTTCCATTTTGTTGCTTTTTTCCTTGTTGTATATATAGTAAACAGCCTTTATGGTTATATAACTAAGGGTAAGCCAAAAAGCTATAGCATATATAAGCTACTTATACTGCTTGAAAGCTACGCATTTATTATTATTTCTGATATAAAAACAAGCCTTTCACTGTTGGCATTGACTATTGTATCATATCTTGTAGTCTTAATGATTAAGCGTAATCACAATAGCATTAAGATTGCAAAAACAGCACTTATAATAGGCATAGTAATAGCCGTAGGACAGCTTTGCTGGTTTAAGTATTATGACTTTTTGTGCGGTAGTATTTACAGTATTTTTGGCTTGAAATATGTCGCAAAAACATCGTTTATTCATCTTGGAATATCATTTTTTACATTTTCGGCAATATCATATATGGTCGATTCATACAGGGACAAATGCGAGAATTATACAAACATTTTTGATACAGCAGTTTATCTATCATTCTTCCCGAAATTCTTGTCTGGACCAATTGTAAAGCCTGATAAGTTCATGACAGAAATGAAGCAGAGTGCAACGAGAATCAATCTTGTTAATCTGCAATCTGGCATACAAATGGTTGCAGTCGGCTTCTTTAAAAAGATGGTTGTTGCCGACCATTTGGCAATATTTGTAGATGATGTGTTTTTGACACCGTCATGCTTTAGCTCGGCAACCTGTTTTTGGGCAATTATAAGCTACTCATTGCAGATTTATTTTGATTTTTCGGGCTATTCAGATATTGCAATCGGCATTGCAAAAATGCTTGGTTTTGACTTTGATCTCAACTTTAACTTGCCTTATATCGCTAAAAATGTCACAGAATTCTGGAAGCGTTGGCACATCAGCTTGTCAACATGGCTTATGGAATACGTATATTTCACGCTCGGTGGCAATAGAAAAGGCAAGATTAGATCATACATAAACCTGCTTTTGACAATGCTTATCGGCGGTTTGTGGCACGGTGCTGCGTGGACATTCATAATTTGGGGCGGCATACACGGAATTGCACTTGTGATACACAAAAAATACATGCAAATAAGAAAAACAAAAGGCAATTATCCTGGCGGTTTTGCATGGAGTAATTTCATCTCGCCGCTGCTAACATTTGTTTTTGTTTCAATCGCATGGGTGTTCTTCAGAGCATCAAGCACATCAAATGCACTTACAATCTTAAAGAGAGCAGTCATTTTTGATAGCGGAGTTTCACAAATTTTCACATGGACTTGGCTCGCAATATTTGTTGTTGCAATAGAAGTAGCAGTTGCTACAATAAAAAAGAGAAAATGCGGTGAAAATGCGTTGACAATTGTCTATCCAAAGCTAAATCTGTCAAAAGTCGCTGGCTTAATAGTATTCTTTACATTCATAGGTCTAATAATTGTTCTTGCTTATGTAGGAGATACAGCGTTTATTTACGGCAAATTCTAACAGAGGTCTGATAAAATGATTGAAATAACACAACTCAATTCTCATAGTGGCATATTCGCAAAGGCATGGGACGCAATAGCCTATTTTGCAGGCAGAATTGACCCTGTCTGGCAGATAATTATTGTTTCAGTTTTTTGCTTATCGTTGTTTGTGTTTATGCTTTTTTATATCTTTGATAAGCTAAAACTAAGTCAGATGATATCACTTTCAATCATTCCACCCTACATTCTTTTAATCTTAGTGCTAACAATATTCATAAGGCTTCCAAATAACGAAGTAACTTATGAATTCATGCCAATTTGGTCATATATAGAGATGATTAAGTACAAAAGAGTAGACTTACTCATTGATAATCTCTTTAATCTTTGTATTTTTGTACCCCTTGGATTTTTGGTTATGTCAAGTTTCAGTCCAAAAAAGAAAGAATGGAGAGCTTTCAGGATTTTATTATTGCTGACTTTACTTTTCTCGTTGTCAATTGAAATTTCACAGCTTATCACAAGACATGGTTGCTGTGAAACTGACGACATAATCAATAATCTTATTGGATCTGCTATAGGCGGAATTATTTATATGATTTTTCACCAGATTGTTGAAAAAATATTTTCTGCAACGGAGGATAAAAAATGAACATATTGATTACCGGTGCAAAGGGTATGGTTGGAACTGCACTAACTGCAAATCTGTATAACATAAAAGATGGCAAGAATCGCACTCGCCAAAATATTCAAATTGATGAAATATATGAATATGATCTCGACTCAACACCTGAGCAGCTCGACGAGTATTGCCAGAAGTGTGATTTTGTCTTTAATCTTGCGGGCGTAAACAGGCCAAAGGACCCGTCCGAGTTTATGAGCGGTAACTTTGGTTTTGCAAGCACCTTGCTTGAAACGCTAAAAAAGCACGGCAATAAATCGCCAATTATGGTTTCATCTTCAATCCAGGCGACTATGATTGGACGTTATGGCGAGTCCGATTATGGCAAGTCAAAAAACGAGGGAGAAAAGCTGTTTTTTGATTATGCTGATGAGTATGGTGTTAAGGTTGCGATTTATCGTTTCCCGAACCTTATGGGCCACAGCAGACCTAACTATAACAGTGCGGTGTCGACATTTTGTAACGCAGTTGCGAACGATTTGCCGTTCACGGTAAACGACAGGGCAATCAAGCTTGAACTTTTGTATATTGACGATTTGGTTGAGGGTATGTTTGATTTGCTCGAGGGTAAGGAAAAGCATTGTGAATACCCAAAGCCTGGCACTGTGATTGATAGCCTTGAATATGACGGCATAACGCCATATGAAACGGCAAACGGCAAGTTTTGCTATGTTCCGACAACTCACAAGGTAACACTCGGTGAGATTGTTGACCTGCTTGAATCATTTAAAAAGCAGCCAGAAACCTTGGTTATGCCAAGTATTCCTGACGGTTCATTTGCAAAGAAGCTTTACAGCTTGTATCTTACATACTTGCCAAAAGAGAAGATTTGTTTCCCGCTTAAGATGAACAAGGACGACAGAGGCTCATTCACAGAGCTTTTGAGAACAGCTGACCACGGACAATTTTCTGTAAACATAAGCAAGCCAGGCATTACAAAAGGCCAGCACTGGCACAACAGTAAGTGGGAATTCTTTATTGTTGTATCTGGACACGGGCTTATTCAGGAGCGTAGAGTAGGGATAAATCCTGAAACTGACAAGCCTTATGATGTTGTTGAATTTGAGGTAACAGGTGATGACATCAAGGCTATCCACATGATTCCTGGCTGGACTCACAATATAAAAAATCTTAGTGAAACCGAAAATCTGGTAACTGTAATGTGGGCAAACGAACAGTTTGACCCAGGTCATCCGGATACATTTGGCGAGATTGTTTAGTCTTTGTATTGTTATTTTTGTGTATTATTAATGGAGGATTAAAAGTATGAATTACGATAATAAAGTCACAATTTTGGTGAGTTCGTGCGATTTATATGAAGATGCATGGATGCCTTTTTTTACGTTGTTGCATAA
>JAFTAX010000053.1 GCA_017458445.1 Ruminococcus sp.
AAGCAAGATTTCAAACGCTATAAACAGACTGCTTGAAGAAGATATGTCACTCTCTTATGCACAAGACGACTCAACACTTGAGCAAATCCTCAGCGGTCTTGGCGAACAGCACCTCGCATCTGCTTTGTCTAAGCTTAAGAATGACTTTGGCGTTGAGGTTGAACTCAGTGTTCCAAAGATTGCATACAAGGAAACAATCAAGAAGAAAGTTAAGGTTCAGGGTAAACACAAGAAACAGTCCGGCGGTCACGGTCAGTACGGTGATGTATGGATTGAATTTGAGCCTTGCATTTCTGACGAGCTTATTTTCGAAGAAAAAGTGTTCGGCGGAGCTGTTCCAAAGAACTTCTTCCCTGCTGTTGAAAAAGGTTTGCAGGAATGTGTCAAGAAGGGTGTACTCGCAGGATTCCCTGTAGTCGGACTTAAGGCTATTCTGGTTGACGGTTCTTATCACCCTGTTGACTCATCGGAAATGGCGTTCAAAATGGCTGCTACTATCGCTTACAAGGAAGGCTTGCCACAGGCAGAACCAATGCTCCTTGAACCAATCGGCACACTTATCGTTACTGTTCCTGATGAGAACACTGGTGACATGATTGGTGAGCTTAACAAGCGTCGTGGCAGAGTGCTTGGTATGACACCTGCTGACAAGGCTGGAATGACAGAGATCACAGCTGAGGTTCCTATGGCTGAGATGGCAGACTTTACAATGCTTCTGCGTCAGATGACTCAGGGACGTGGTATTTTCACACTCAATGTTGAAAGATATGAGCAGCTTCCAAGCCACCTTGTTGCTGATGTTATTGCTAAGAATAAAGACTAATATAAAACAAATAACCCCGATTATTACAATCGGGGTTATTTTTTATGCAATTTACATGCTTTCAGGACAGGTGATTTTCAGCATATCAAGGATATTTTTAATTACCTGTTTTACTGCCAGCGACAATGAGAGTCTTGCCTGCATTATAGCTTCTTCCTCGCCCATTATACGACAGTTTGTATAGAATTTATGATACATAGTCGCTAAGTCGATAACATAGCGTGTAATTCTTGCAGGGTCATAGTTCTTTGCCGACTCGTTAATCACATTCGGCAGCGTTGCCATATATTTTATAATCTCGGTTTCTTCAGGCATTGTAAGATGCTTTAAGTTCTCGCTTGTCGGAGCCTGAATTTCACATCCCTCGTCCTGCATTTTTCTAAGAACCGAGCATATTCTCGCATGAGCATACTGCACATAATAGACTGGATTTTGCGATGTCTGGGACACTGCTAAGTCCAGATCAAAGTCAAAATGTGAATCAGGCTCACGCAGATTGAAGAAGAATCTTGCTGCATCAATCGGTATCTCATCAAGCAAAGTTGAGAGAGTTATTGCCTTGCCAGAACGCTTTGAAAGCTTATATTTCTCGCCGTTACGTACAAGGTTTACCATCTGCATTATTACGATATCGAGCTTGTCTGGGTCAATTCCAAGCGCTGTAAGTGCTGCTTTCATTCTTGCGATATAGCCATGATGGTCTGCACCAAGAATGTCTATCGCTTTATCATAGCCTCTTGTCACGAGCTTGTTGTAATGATATGCAATGTCAGGCACGAAATATGTCGGTATGCCGTTTGCACGCACCAAAACTCTGTCCTTTTCATCGCCAAGCTCTGACGACTTAAACCACAACGCACCCTCAAGCTCGTATGTATAGCCACTTGCCTTGAGCTTCTCGACAATCTCCTTAACCGAGCCGTCATCATGCAGGCTACTCTCACGGAACCACTTATCATATGTGATACGATACTTAGCCAGGTCGTCCTCGAGCGTTTTAATGTTCTTTGGAAGTGCAAAATCGCAAAGTGCCTGCTTTCTTTCTTCTTCATCAGCATTCACATATTTATCGCCATGAAGCTCTGCGAAATTCTTTGCATGGATAACTATATCCTCGCCGAGATATGCATCCTCAGGCATTTCAATCTCAGGATTATATATCTGCAGATATCTCACATTAAGCGATGTTTTGAACTTTTCAATCTGGTTGCCTGCGTCATTTACATAAAACTCACGGCTTACATCGAAACCTGCTTTATCGAGTACTGCTGAAAGACAGTCACCAATAGCACCGCCTCGTGCGTTGCCGATATGCATAGGACCAGTCGGGTTTGCTGACACAAACTCCACCAGCACTTTCTTTCCACCGCCAAAGTCTGTTTCACCGTAATGCTCACCCTCAGCTATTACTGTGCTGACTACTTCCGCAAACCACTGTGGTGCAAAGAAAAAGTTAATAAAGCCTGCTCCTGCGACCTCACATTTTTCAAAATATGAGCCGTCAAGGACTATACGCTTTACAATCTCGTCAGCTATTTTTCTCGGTGCTGTACGGAATGCTCTTGCACAGACCATTGCGGCGTTTGACGACAAATCGCCGTTTTTGGGGTCTGCTGGTATTTCAACATTTATTGCTGGTATTGGTTCTGCAGGGAAAACACCCTCGGCTACACACGCACCAAGTGAATTCATAACCAGCTCTCTTACCTGGTCTGATGCTTTGTTTATCAAGTTTGTCATTTTCATTTCTCCTTATTGTCTGACGTCTATAGAAATATCAAAGTCACCAAGATAGCTTGAATTGATATCAATCACATACTTAAAGGATACATTTCCACCCTCATCAGTAAGGTTTGAACTGATTTCCTTTGAATTGACTCCAACCATTATATCCCCGTATGGTGTACCATACTGGCAGTGGTGCTTTTTGCCTTTTTCGATTGTAAGGTTTGACATAAAGTCGCCTGTACGGTTAAGAGTAACCTTCTCATTGCCATAGACGACAAGCTCTGTCACTGCTCCTTCAAATCCTGTTGCTTCCGATTCGTCATATGAAATTATATATCTGTCTTTTTTCTTTTCAAAACGTCCTTTTGTAATCAACTCGGTCTGCTCGGTGTTCTTTCCGTCCGACTGTCTGCTGACCAGAGAAATGGTTACATTATCTTTTTTCAATACAGTCAATCCTTTCAATTAAACTGTCAGGTTACACTTATAAATCTCTCCGTTAATATTCTTTCCCAAAAATGCTTCAACATTCTCGGAAAACATTGAAACACTGTCTGTACAATAAAGCTCAAGATGCCCAGGCTCCTGTCTGTCGGACAGCTGGTCGTTGTATGCAAGCACTGTTTTTGCATACTTTGCTGCTTCTTCGCCTGGTGAGATAAGATTAACCTTGTCGCCCATTATATCGCCGATGATATCCTTAAGCATAGGATAATGAGTGCAGCCCATTATGAGTGTATCGACTTCTTCCTGCTTCATAACGCTTAAATACTCACGGGCAATCATCTTTGTGACCTCACAATCACGTCCTGTATAGCCGTTTTCTACAAGCGGTACAAACATCGGACATGACTTGCCGACCACTCTTATATCTGCATTTACGCTATGGATAGCTTTGCCGTATGCACCACTCTTTATTGTTGCCGGTGTGCCGATTACGCCGATTTTCTTATTCTTTGTCACTGCACACGCTGTATGCACTGCCGGCATTATTACACCGCTGTAGGCACTGATTGATGTACCCTCAAAAAGTGGATTTGAAACAAGCACTGATGACACTGTACCACAGGCAATCAGCACCATTTTTACGTTATACTTTTCCAAAAACGCAATATCCTGCTTGCTGTATTCAATTATTATTTCCTTACTTCTTGTACCATAAGGCACTCTTGCTGTGTCGCCGAGATAGATTATATTCTCATTCGGCAGAAGCTTTACAAGCTCCTTTACACAGGTAAGGCCGCCGATACCAGAGTCAAAAACTCCTATTGCACTATTATTCATAGTCAACTCCTGCTCTGTCAATCGCAAGCTTTATAAGCTTATCTTCCTGCTCTTCAAATGGCATGCCGTCATATTCCATCAGCTTTGGATACATACTGATTGAGGTATGGCCTGGCAGTGTGTTTATTTCATTGACAACAATCTCGTTATTATCGCACAGGAAAAAGTCAACTCTTGCAAGTCCGCCACAACCCATAGCTTTATATGCCTTGATTGCTTCTTCACGGATTTTAGTCATTGTATCATCATCGAATCTTGCAGGAATGATTACCTTTGACGCTGCGTTTTCATACTTTGCGTCATAGTCATAAAACTCATTTGCAGCCTCAATCTCACCGATTGTTGATGCATAAGGGTTCTCATTTCCCATAACTGCACACTCGCACTCAACACCGACAAGTCCCTGCTCAACAAGCACTTTTGTGTCATGCGTAAACGCCATTTTTATGCCACGCTTAAGTTCATCAAGATTATGTGCCTTTGATATGCCAACCGATGAACCGCAGTTTGCAGGCTTTACAAACATAGGATATGTAAGCTCACTTTCAATCTGCTTGCATTTATCATTAAGCATATCAAGCTCAGACTCGATGAGTGTAACCCACTTTGCAGTTTTTATACCGTGTGCTTCAAGGATTGTGTGAGTTGTATCCTTGTCCATGCAGTTTGCTGATGAGATCATATCACAGCCGACAAAAGGTATCTGTGCAAGCTGGAGCAGCCCCTGAATTGTACCGTCCTCG
Organism: Ruminococcus sp.; assembly: GCA_017458445.1. GTDB lineage: Bacteria > Bacillota > Clostridia > Oscillospirales > Ruminococcaceae > FB2012. The sequence goes on from JAFTAX010000053.1 coordinate 4,579, forward strand.
CCGTTTTTACCATGCAAAACAGGGAAAACGCAATCTATCTTTAAATTTGACACACTGCCGTCCTCATCAATCACAAGAAAGCCTTTATGCAACGGGTCAGGACTTAGCACGCATGGTACATTGTCAGGGTGCTTTTCCCACTGACCGTTTGCAATATCGTCAACATCGCCGATATACTTAAGCCAGTGTCCTTTCTTTGTGATACCGATACGGATAACTTTATATTTCTCTCTCGATATGCTCTTTATTACATGAGTTGCCGATATGAGTGAGACATCATGCTCGTTTGATTTTCCGCCAAAAATAACTGCTACTCTGATTCTTGACATAGCTTTTGCTTCCTTTCATAATTGAAATAATACGTCAATATATTATTATAACATAAAATCATATTAAATGCAAATTTTTATGCAATTTATTTTATCCTTGCTACATCTTCAAATTTCATGCTGCCTCCAAAGATATCAAGTGCACTGCCAACTGTGAAATCTATCCTGCCCTTTCCAAGCTCTCTTAGCTTATCTATATCCTCAAAGCTTGAGATACCACCTGCATAGGTTGTCGGGATAATATAATTGTCCCCAAGCGTTTTTGCAAGGCTTACTTCAATCCCTGACGCTTTGCCTTCGACATCAACTGCGTGTACTAAGAATTCTGCACAATACTCGCTCAGACGCTCTATTGTAGCATTATTCACAACCACATCGGTAAACTTCTGCCACCTGTCTGTTACGATATAATATTCACCGTCACGCTGTCTGCAGGACAAATCAAGCACCAGTCTTTCTCTGCCGACTGCCTGCACCATTTTATCAAGATTATCAAAATTTATCCTGCCATCTTTGAAAACATAGCTTGTGACAATGACATGACTTGCACCCATATTTATAAAATCGGCTGCATTGTCTGCGGTTATTCCGCCGCCAATCTGCAGACCTCCGCAGAACGCCTGCAAAGCCTTATAAGCCTGCTGTTTGTCCGCCTCATACTCGGTGCTGCCTGCAGGATTTAAAAGGATTATATGCCCGCCTGTCAGCCCAAAACGCTTATACAGCCCGCCATAAAACGCACCGTCATATTCGGACACAAAATTCTCTTTTGCTCTCCCTGATTTATCGCTCAGCGTTCCGCCGACAATCTGCTTTACCTGTCCGTTGTGGATATCTATACACGGTCTGAATTTCATTTATTTTACCTCATTATCGCTTGTTTCGGTCATTGTTTTATACCAGTATTTTGTGCTGTCTGCTTTCGGTAAGCCTGTTGTATCCCAGATATGTCTGTTATCTTCAAGCAGCTTCTGCGTTGCGTTGAGATACTTATGCATTGCTGAGGTTTCTGTTTCAGGAATCGGATCGTCCCACGTCACGTCAACATAGTACCAGTCACCCTCCAGCTTCACCATATTCCAGCCATGGTCGGAATTGTTGTTCGTTTTGCCAAAGACCGTTTTGCACGGAATATCCAGCATATCCATAAACATCTGAAAGCTGGTTGAATAGCCAGTGCAGATTGCCTTATTCTTAACTAATGCTCCATACGGCGTTTCTGAATCGGCATCGTGACCGTAAAAGACGTTCAGATACTGCTGGTCATAGGATACGTTGTTCGTCAGATAATCATGCACGGCAAGCTCTTTTTCATAGTCTGTCATGCCGTCAGTGATTATCATATCAAGCACCTCAACTGCCTTGTCATAAATAGCTTTATCATACTGCTTAAGCGAAGATGTTTCACCTGTTTTATAGGCTTCACTTATCGGTGTTGTGTCATATGCCTTGACATCGGTTTTTTTATCTATATCCTTTGAATAGTACTGCTTTAGTGCAAGCACACTGATTACTGTAGCAACAACTATTACAACCGCAAAGACTGCTATCTCTGTTTTCTTTTTCATATAACTCACTTGTTTCCTTTATAATATATAGTTATAGTTATTATATCATTTGCTTTTGTGCTTTGTCAAGGTAATCAATTTTACATTTATGAACAGTATGTAATATGTGAAAAAATGCTATTTACAACGTTTTACTTTTATGATATAATAAATAGGTAATTTTTTCATTGAACAATAATATTTTGCAGTTTTATGCAAGGAGGAAAAGGCTAATGGTAAAAGCAATAGTTGGTGCTAACTGGGGCGATGAAGGTAAGGGTAAGCTTACTGATATGATGGCTCAGGAATCGGATATCATCATCAGATTTCAGGGCGGTGCCAATGCAGGACACACTATCGTCAACAACTATGGCAAATTTGCACTTCACACACTCCCGTCAGGAGTTTTTTATGACCACACTACAAGCATTATAGGCAACGGTGTTGCTTTGAATATTCCTGTTCTCTTCAATGAGATTCAGTCAGTCGTTGAAAAGGGCGTTCCTATGCCAAAGATACTCATTTCCGACAGAGCACAGATGGTTATGCCTTATCACGTTCTCTTTGATGAATATGAAGAAGAAAGACTCGGCAAGGCAAGCTTCGGTTCAACAAAATCAGGTATTGCACCTTTCTATTCAGATAAGTATGCTAAGATCGGTTTTCAGGTACAGGAGCTTTTTGATGAGGAAAATCTCAAAAAGAAACTCGAGCGTGTACTCGAAACTAAGAACATTCTTCTTGAGCATTTATATCACAAGCCTGCACTCAAGGTTGACGAGCTTTTTGACACACTTATGGAATACAAAAAGATGGTTGAGCCTTATGTTTGTGATGTATCGCTCTATCTCTGGAATGCAATAAAAGAAGGCAAGAACATACTTCTTGAAGGTCAGCTCGGCTCACTCAAGGACCCTGATCATGGTATCTACCCTATGGTTACATCATCATCAACTCTTGCTGCATACGGTGCTATCGGTGCAGGACTTCCGCCTTATGAAATCAAGCAGATTGTAACTGTTGTTAAGGCATACTCCTCAGCTGTTGGTGCTGGTGCATTCGTATCAGAAATCTTCGGCGAAGAGGCTGATGAGCTAAGACGCAGAGGTGGCGATGGTGGTGAATATGGTGCTACCACAGGCAGACCAAGACGTATGGGCTGGTTTGACGTTGTTGCTTCAAAATACGGCTGTAGAATTCAGGGAACAACTGATGTAGCGTTCACTGTACTTGATGTTTTAGGCTATCTTGACAAGATTCCTGTATGCGTTGGATATGAGATTGACGGTGAGGTTACAACCGACTTCCCGACTACGCAAAAGCTTGAAAAGGCAAAGCCTGTTTATGAAGTACTTGACGGCTGGAAATGCGATATCAGAGGTATCAGAAAATATGAGGACCTGCCTGAGAACTGTCGCAAGTACATTGAATTTGTTGAAGAGAAGCTCGGCTTCCCTATCACAATGATTTCAAACGGTCCTAAGCGTGAGGATATTATTTTTAGAAACAGATAACATAAAAAGGCAAGGGATTTACCCTTGCCTTTTCTCATACTATATGGAGCTTGTGACGGGATTCGAACCTGCGACCTGCTCATTACGAATGAGCTGCACTGCCAACTGTGCTACACAAGCAAATAATCCGTATATTAAATTATATACCAGATTATCAGCGATGTCAAGCGTTGACTCGTTGACATAATACTTTTTTATTGGTATAATAATTTTAACTTACTATCAGGAGGAACTATTATGAAAGATATCGGAATTGACTATGTATGGACGGATAAAAAACGAACGATTTTCGGCTTGCCACTGTCCTTTACAAGATACTTTCTCACGGAGAATAAGCTGATTACAAGAAAAGGCTTTCTTAGTATCGAGGAGGACGAGCTTGATTTGTATAAGGTTACCGACAAGAAAATGTTTTTGCCATTGACACAAAGGCTTTTCAAATGCGGTACAATCTCGCTTCATGTCAAAGACGTAGATACACCAGTTAAGGATATACAAAAGGTTAAAAAGCCACGAGATGTGCTCAACCTGATTGACAAGTATATCAATCTTTCTCGTGATAAATATAACATTCGTGGAAGAGATATGATGGGGCCAGATTTTGACATACACAGCGGCGACTTTATTGATGACGATGTTTGATTACAACTATTTCTCATCGCTTAAAAGCTCGTGGGAACGCATTAAAACCGCAGGGCTTCCTGTCGTGATTTACGGCATGGGTGACGGTTGTCTGAAAGTTTTGCAGAAATTCAGCGAACATGGAATAGAGTGTCAGGGCATCTTTGCAAGCGATGACTTTGTGCGTGGGCATGAGTTTCAGGGCTTTAAGGTAAAGCGTTATCAGGATATGTGCAAGGAGCTTGGGCAGTTTGTTGTCGTGCCGGCGTTTGGAACGCAGCTGCCTGATGTAATGCAACGGTTTGAAAAAATAGCAACCGAGCAGACGCTTATAATGCCCGACACGCCTGTCTTTGGCGATGAGTATTTCGACAAGGACGTGTTCCTAAGCCGATTTGATGATGCAAAAAAAGTTTATGACCTGCTTTGCGACGAGCAGTCGAAAAGGACGTTTGCAGGCGTTTTGCAGTTCAAGGTTACAGGTGACATATCCTGCCTGAAGAGTGTGTTCTCGGAGCCTTCGGAAGCGTACAGCGACATACTCAAGCTCGGCAGTGGTGAGGTTTATCTCGATTTGGGTGCATACACAGGCGACACGATTTTAGAATTTGCAGACTTCACAAATGGGCAGTATAAGCAGATTATCGGCTTTGAGCCTAACGTAAAAAATTATAATAAGTGCGTCAGAGAAACTGCTGCTTTGCATGACATCGAGCTACACCAAGTTGCTGCATGGAGCAGTGACGGCACGATAAATTTTGCCAAAAAAGCTGGCAGGCAAGCACACATAACAGACAGTGGCGTACCTGTTGAGTGCAGGAGCGTTGACTCGGTGCTTAACGGTCGTGACTGCACCTTTATAAAGTATGATGTTGAAGGTGCGGACAAAGAGGCTATAGAGGGTAGCGTGCAGACAATAAGGCGTTGCAGTCCAAAAATTTGTACAGCACTATATCACCGTGCGTATGATCTGATAGACATACCGCTGCAGCTGCACGAGATAAAGCCTGACTACAAGCTGTACATCAGGCAGTACCCGTACTATCCATGTTGGGATATGAATTTAATATGTATATAACAAAAAAGGCTACCATTTTGGTAGCCTTTTTCATGTTTCAAAAAATTTTTAAAAATTTGCACAAAAAGTATTGACAATATTGAAAACTTATGGTATACTTTAAACAAGATAAACAAAATAAATCACAAAATCAACGGACTTATTGTTCTCTTCTATAATTAATACAAAAACAGCCTCTATTTAAAAAGAGGCTGTTTTTGCGTTATATATGCACTTTTTGGCTTCTCTACTGAGGAGGAAACCTTTCTGAAGAAAGAGTTTCCCCTCAGACTCCCCTTCCAAAGACTTTTTAATGATTTTTTTGAGGGTGCGAGATAGTTTGTTAAAGTTTAACAAATATTATAAAAAGAGGTGCATTTTTAAAGTGCACCTCACACCCTCAAAAAAATGAGTTAGAAGTTTTAAAGAAGAAATTTTAGGAAAGATCCTTATTCAAAAGGTCTTCACCCAGTAAAGAAACTGTAAAAACACCACAACCTACGCAATAGCATAGGTCTTAATTGCGTTAGCCTACTCCTTACTATACCACTTTCGCAACACTTTTTCGGCTTTTTTGCCATATACTGTGAAGTCACGGTTTTCATGTGCCTTTTCTTCGGGCGGTATAATCACTTTCCAGTCCCACCAGAAATAGCCTGCAAACCATGGCTTATCCCATGTTGCCCACATTGCAGACTCATAGAAATCCGCCTGCTCGTCCTCGTCCATCGGTACATCAGGACGGTGCCTGAAGTCGTATGGGTACATTGTACAACCACGTTCATTTCGAACGCCAATCTCTGCAAACATAATCGGCTTGTTATAAAGCTTGTGTGCAGCTTCAAGTATGTCAAGCTTTGTCAGCCATAACTTTTTCATCATATCAAGGCTTCTGTCCTCGGGCGTTGATACCGTGTAGTATGCAGAAATCCCGACAACATCAACATCTGTAAGCCAAGACGACTTTGTTTCGTCACCGTGATTGACATTGTGCATGATAAGCCCGTGATAGCAACGGCGTACAGCCTTAATCATCTTTTTGCATCTCTCAGTCTGCTTGTCCATGCCTTCCATCTCACAACCTGTACAGAACATCTCACAGCCAGTGCGTTCAGCTATTTTAGCATAGTGTGTGATGTAGTGAGTGTAGGACTTGAACCAGTCGTCCCAGTATTTCGGGTTGTCAATCGGAAAATTAATCCTTGCACGCCAGTTTCTGTCAAGGCAGTCTACAACAGGCTTGAGACACACTTTAAGGCCCATTTCCTTTGCCATAGTAATTGCATGGATAACATCTTCATCGGTCTGTGTAAACCCATACAGTGGAAATATGCGTGTGGAATAAAACGTTTCCTGAAAAACGTTGACGGTGATGCATATCCAGTCAAGTCCATTTGATGCAAGACGCTCCATTGACTTTCTTGCAGCCTTTTTCTGATAGTCGCCGCTTCTTGAGCACCAACCCCATGTATAACCTTTGCAAAACAATCTGTCCATATGATTTATCCTTTCAATAATGCTTGTTTATGTCGAGTTTTATGTTTTATTTATCATATCAAAAATTGTAGATACTGTCAATAGACAAAGACGCTTTTACACACTGCAAAGCCCTTGACTTTTTGGGCAAAATCGGGTATAATATATTTTTAATGACATACGTTTATTTTGAATATTATTATGAACAGGAGAATATGATATGAGCACAAAGAAAAATACTGTATCAAAAGCAGGTTATGAAAAGCTTGAGGCGGACCTTGATTACCTTATTACCGTCCGCAGAAGTGAGGTTGCAGAAAAGCTTAAGGAAGCACGTTCTTTCGGTGACCTTTCGGAAAACGCTGAATATGATGAAGCAAAGAACGAGCAAGGTATCCTTGAAGCAAGAATTGCTGAGCTTGAAAACATTATTGCTAACGCTGTAGTTGTTGATGATGACGATATCTCAATAACTGAGGTTGGTGTTGGTTCAATTATCAAAATCAAGGATCTGGAGCTTGATGAGGTTGAGGAACTTCAGATTGTCGGCTCAACAGAATCTGACCCTGATAACCACAAGATTTCTGATGAATCACCAATAGGCAAGGCAGCACTAAAGAAAAAAGTCGGTGATGTCTTTGAGGTTGAAGCTCCTATTGGCGTAATTAAGTTTGAAGTACTTGAGATTTCAAAATAATCTTGATTTGAAAGGATTGTAACATAAATGAGCGAAGAAATGCTTAACAATGCTCCTGAGCAGGAAATGACTCAGGAAGACATAAACATACTGAAGAAGATTCGTCTTGACAAGCTTGAAGAAAGACGTGCAAACAACAATGACCCGTTTCTGATCACAAAATATGACGTGACAATCCACAACGCTGAAGCTAAGGCACGCTTTGAAGAGATTGAGGCACAGGCTAAGGCTGAAGCTGGCGATGATGAAGAGCTTTTCAAGCAGATACTTGAGGACAAGCGTGAAACAGTCAGAATCGCTGGCAGAATGATGTCAAGACGTGATATGGGTAAAGCTAACTTTATTGATGTCCGTGACAAGACCGACAGAATTCAGGTTTATGTAAGAATGAACGACATCGGCAAGGACGAGTTTGCTGACTTTAAAAAATGGGACGTTGGCGACATTATCGGTGTTGAGGGCTATGTTTTCAGAACTCGCAAGGGTGAGATTTCAGTCCACGCACAAAAGATTGTAATGCTTACAAAGTCGCTTTTGCCACTTCCTGAGAAATGGCACGGCTTAAAGGACAAGGACACAAGATACCGTCAGAGATATGTTGACCTTATCTGCAATCCTGACGTTATGGACACATTCCAGAAGCGTTCAAAGATAATCAGCTGCATCAGGAATTATCTTGACAAAAAGGACTTCATCGAAGTTGAAACACCAATGCTTGTATCAAACGCAGGCGGTGCTGCAGCAAGACCTTTTGAAACACATTACAACGCACTCAGCGAAGACGTTAAGCTGAGAATCTCGCTTGAGCTTTATCTTAAAAGGCTCATTGTCGGCGGACTTGAGAGAGTATATGAAATCGGCAGAGTTTTCAGAAACGAAGGCGTTGACGCAAGACACAATCCAGAATTCACACTCATGGAGCTTTATCAGGCATACACCGACTACTACGGCATGATGGACCTGACAGAGAGTATGTACAGATATGTAGCAGAACAGGTTTGCGGTACAACTGTTATACCTTATGGTGAGCATACAATAGATCTTGGCAAGCCATTCGAGAGAATGACAATGCTTGATGCTGTAAAGAAATACTCAGGCGTTGACTTTAACGAAATCAAGACACTTGAAGAGGCAAGAGCTGTTGCAGACAAGCACCATATTGAATATGAAGACAGGCACAAGAAGGGTGACATACTCAATCTCTTCTTTGAGGAATTTGTTGAAGAACATCTTGTTCAGCCGACATTCATCATGGACCATCCGATTGAGATTTCACCGCTGACAAAGAAAAAGCCTGACAACCCAGACTATGTTGAGCGTTTTGAGCTTTTCATAAACGGCTGGGAGATGTGCAACGCATACTCAGAGCTTAACGACCCGATCGACCAGAGAGAGCGTTTTGTTGAGCAGGAGAAGCTTCTCAGCCAGGGTGATGAGGAAGCTAACAAGATTGACGAGGACTTCATGCGTTCGCTTGAAATCGGAATGCCACCTACAGGCGGTATCGGTTACGGTATTGACCGTCTTGTAATGCTTCTTACAAACAGTGCGTCAATCAGAGATGTACTGCTCTTCCCGACCATGAAGAGTCTGGATTGATAAATTAATATTGTTACTATAAC
>JAFTAX010000005.1 GCA_017458445.1 Ruminococcus sp.
ACATTCGATCCACTAACTAGCCAGATTAAGTTCCACCCAGTAGTTCCTCGTTACCTCCAGGTACAGGGTTATAAGATTGACTACTGGATGTACACAGTTAGCGGTGTTACAACATATGTACTCCCAGACGGAACAACATCAGGAACAGCTCCTACATTGTCAGATCTTGACTCATCCGATACATACCAAGAATTCAACATTCTCGCAGAAGTAATTGAAAACTTGTCATTTGCACAGGGTTCAACCATTACATTTACTGCACACTATGCTGTTAAGAATGATGTTTATGACATGACAGTTGCTAAGGGCCGTGTATATGCAATGGGCGTTGATGATAACGAATCCCCAGTGTTGTTACCAAAGGGTAATGTTTATAAGGTATCTAACTACGGTATGGTTAAGCTTGTAGCTGACGGTGATCCTGCTAGAGACGGTAGCTTCAAGTACTGGACATTGAATGGTCAGATCTATTCATACGACAGAGAAGTTATATTTTCTGCATGGTGCAATGCTGACTTCGTAGCTGTATTTGATCCAGATAACGGACAGCAGGTTCCTACTCCTGCAGCATTCATCAGTAATAACGTTCAGACATTCGGATTTGATACAACAGACAGAAGATATCATAAGATTTCCTTCGACTGTGCATTCTATATCCCGGATAAGAACAAATTCCTGTCATGCGGTATCATCTACTCACCAGATGCAAACAACCTCAGTGATCAGGCGTTCAAAACAAGCGGCTTGAGTGTAACAGACTATGGTACATTCGAGAATATGCCAGACATCACAGCTGTTGCTTCGGCAGAGTATGACCAGTTGTTTGCTAAGGCAAACCACCAGGTAATCATTTCAATTACTGGTGTTGCTAACGACAAGTACAGAAGTGCAAGAGCATACTACATCTACAATGATAATGGTACACCAAGTGTAGTATTCTCATCAACAATTGCAACAGTTCATACACCAAATGCAACATCATAATCAACCGGAAGGGGTGTCAACATGGATAAAAAATATAACAAACCTTCCATAGACTTCTTTGAATTTGTTGTCGAAGACGTAATTAATTCAAGTGTTTCTGACACTGTATCAATTTCAGTTAAGACAACAGCACCAATTACGGATATTGTTGTTCCAGACCCATGGGATGATCTCTAATAGACGTAATAGAACTCAGGCGGACATCATGTCTGCCTGAGTTTCATATTTGGAGGTAATGAATGAAAATCAAAGACGGTTACAAGCTTCGGCAGGTTGCCGGAGAGGATATTGTAGTCCCGTTGGCAGATAAAACGAAGAAAGCAAACGGTATATTTAGGCTTAATAAACAAGCATCAGAACTCTTTAACGTATTTTCTTCGGATTCAACTGCTCAGGATGCTATAGATTTTCTCACGGAGAATTATGGTATTTCAACCGAGCAGGCAGAATCTGACGTTAATGATTTCATTGATATGTTAAGAAAATTTGATATGCTTGATGAATAAGCAAGAAAAACGCTGGTTTTTTGAACCAGCGTTTTTTATTAAATTAACAAATTGTAACGATATTGTAAAAATAAAAAGCAAGCATTGTAATTTGCGAGCAACTGTGATATAATATAAAAGCTGTATGAGAGGGAAAGATATTGGGATATAGCCAAGAGGTAAGGCAACGGACTTTGACTCCGTCATTCCGATGGTTCGAATCCATCTATCCCAACCATTACAAAAACATTGGGGTATCGCCAAGTGGTAAGGCATCGGACTCTGACTCCGACATTCCAAAGGTTCGAATCCTTTTACCCCAGCCATCGTCCACAAGGACGATAAGCGTTGTCACTTTTGTGGCAACGCTCTTTTTTTGGCAAAAATTGTGGCTTGTTATTTTGAATTGAGCTTAAAGTTCGGCATACAATACTTATATGATAACATGAAAGAAGGGAATGTATGCAGGATAATGTTCATTTATGCTTGTCCGACCTGCTCGATCAGGATATCTCAAGCAACGAGTTTTTTCAGACGCTATCGCCTGCTGTGCAGCGTCAGCTTATGAAGAAGGATATTCGCACATTTGAGGAGCTACAGCGTTCGGCAAAAGCTTTCACGAGATATCAGGCTGATAACAGAGGTGTAGTGCTTGAGGGGTTTAATCCTGGGTGTTCGGTGAGCGACTGTACGGGGCTTATTCCACAGGGTAGCAATTTATCAGAGCATGAGTATAAGGATTATCAGAAGCTTTACGATTTTGGCAATCCGTATGATGAAAACAAGGCATAAAAAAATAAGCGTCCGACGTATATCGTCAGACGCTTTTTTATTGTAAGATTTAATTATCTTGCATTCTCAGCGAAACCGCTGTCAACCAAATCAACAAGGCCCTGAACTGCAAGCTCTTCATCAGCACCGTCAGCGATGATTCTGATTGTTGTTCCACCTACGATACCGAGTGAAAGGATACCAAGCAAGCTCTTAGCGTTTACTCTTCTTTCTTCTTTTTCAATCCAGATTGATGACTTGAATTCATTAGCCTTCTGGATAAAGAAAGTTGCAGGACGTGCGTGCAAGCCTACCTGATTCTGTACAACGACATCTTTTACGAACATAATTAATCTCTCCTATCATAATGATTTCAATATTATTAATAATAAGATTTCTTATTTACTACTATATATTATACAGGACAAACCTTAATTAGTCAACGTTTAAAAGCAACAAAGATTTGATTTTTTATTAAATTCTAATCTTTTACTCATTAGCGTGAAAACAAAAGGCAAATGTTTGTATAGATTGCACAATAAAAATCCAAATCTTAATTCATTCTACACAAATGTTTTTAACAATTCTATGTTGAAAAGCGGTTTTGTTAGTCCTTGTCCTTATTATAATTGGCTAAAATGCTCAAATCTTCATCGGTGAGCGGATATTTTTCCAATAAATCAGGACGTTTTTCTTTTGTTGCGATTAGTGAATTCTCGTGACGCCATGCTTTAATATTGGCGTGATGGCCTGAAAGCAGCACCTTTGGTACGCTCATGCCTTCCCATTCTTCAGGGCGTGTATACTGCGGATATTCGAGCAGACCGTTAAAGTGGCTCTCGTCTGTATAGCCCTGCTCGCTTGATAATGTGCCGTCAAGCATTCGCACAACGCTGTCTACAAGCACGAGTGCAGGAAGCTCGCCGCCAGTTAAGACATAATCACCGATTGAGATTTCCTCGTCAACGATCTTTTCAATTACTCGGTTGTCCACACCTTCGTAATGCCCACATAATATAAATATGTTGTCAAGCGTAGATAGTTCCTTGCATTTTTGCTGTGTCAGCGTTTTGCCCTGCGGTGACATATAGATTACATACGGCTGACGTTTTGTCATATTGCAGACAGCCTGCCAGCAACGGTAGATTGGTTCCGCCTGCATTAGCATTCCCTGTCGCTCGCTGTATGGTGTGTCGTCAACCCTGCGGTGCTTGTCTTTTGTGTAGTCACGAATATTATGACAACAAGCGGTGAATATATTCTTGTCCCTTGCCCTGCCGATTATGCTTTCACTAAGATAGCTTTCCATCATCTCAGGGAAGAGTGTTGCTATGTCAATTCTCATAATCTGAATTTGCTCCTTTAATCAAACAATCCGTCAAGAGGACGTATTGTCATAATGCCGTCATCAAGATCAATGTTTGTTATAACCTGTGGGATTGCAGGGATATAATACATTTTGTCGTCATCGCTTTTTATATGGTACACATCATTGGCACCAGTTTTGCTGACCTCGGTAATTTTGCCGTAGACTTTGTCGGTGTCAGCATCTTTTACCGTAAGCCCGACTAAATCCTGTATGAAATAGCAGCCAGCTTCTAGCTCGACATCATCACGGTTCATATAAAGCACACGGTTTCGGATAGCCTGTGCCTGTTCAACGGTGTCAACGCCTTTTATTTTGAGTATTGCTATATTCTTTGAAACTCGTGAACGCTCAATTTCAACGGGTGTGCCGCTTTTATAATATAGTGTATCGAACTCACAGATAAAAGCAGGTGAGTCGCACCAAGGGTTTACCTTGACCTCGCCTTTCAAGCCGAAAACGGATACGATTTTTCCAATTTCAAGATATTTTTCCATGAGCCACACCGTCCTTTATAATCAATACTGGTATTATATCATTTTTCAAAAGATTTTGCAACAAAAAAGACGTTTCTTTTACAAAACGCCTTTAATTATATAGCTCCTGTCTCATCATGCCGAGTATCTTCTTTTCACGCCTTGAAACCTGTACCTGTGTCATGTCAAGCATTTTTGCGGTTTCAACCTGTGTTTTGTTCTCAAAATATCTCAGATAGATAAGCTGTCTGTCTTTTGGCTCGAGGTCGTTCATTACCTGCCTTAATGACAGACGGTCGGTGATTGAAAGCTCGGGCGACTCGGTCGGAATGTCAATCTGGCTGTTGTGGGATTCGTCATTTGTTTCGGTAAGGCTGAGTGGTGGCATTGCTACGTTTAATGCTTCGATTACGGTTTCGGCTGGCTCGCCTGATATCTGGCAAAGCTCCTCTACAGTCGGCTCTCTGCCTTCGGAAAGTATGAACTTCTCACGCTGTCGGGATATGTGCAGCGACAGCTCTTTCAGTGTTCTGCTGACTTTAATTGTGCCGCCGTCACGGAAAAGCCGTTTTATCTCGCCGAGTATGACTGGGACGGCGTAGGTTGAAAAACGCACGCCTCTTTCGCTGTCATATGCCTTTGACGCTTTTAACAGCCCGACACACCCTGCACCATACAAGTCGTCATATTCTATTCCTTTGTTTCTGAAACGGTTTGCACACAAATGAACAAGCCCAAGATTGTTCTCTGCAAGGCTGGTGAATTCGTCCTTTTTCATATACTAAACAAAGCCTTCCCTGGTTTTTAAGGTCTTTTCCATAATTACCGTAGTGCCTTTGTCGCTTGCACTGCGTACTTTTATTCTGTCCATAAAGCTTTCCATGACTGCAAAGCCAAGCCCTGCACGCTCTTCTTCGGGTGCAGTTGTGAAAAGAGGTTCCATTGCTTTCTTTATGTCTGTGATGCCGCAGCCTTTGTCACGGATTTTTATGTAGACTTTGCTGGTATCAAAGATTCTTACCTGCATGAATATAAGTCCTGTGGTGTTGCGGTAGGCGTGGACAATGCAGTTTGTGACAGCTTCGGATACTGCGGTCTTTATCTCGGACAGCTCGTCAATGCGTGGGTTGAGCTGTGATAAGAATCCGCTCACGGCTAATCGTGAAAAGCGTTCGTTTTCTGAAAGGCTCGGAAAGCTCATTTTAAGCTCGTTGACTATTTTCTGTTTCATGGTCTTGCTCCTTTGTAATAATTGTTTTGTCGGCAGTATCTTTTTCCTCGGTATCATCAGGCTTGTCCTCGCAGTCGAGTGTGATTATCCTGCAAAGCTTGTTTATGCCTGAAAGCTGTATGACTTTTCTGATGTAGGGCGGTGGATTGGCTATTTGCACTTCCCCAGACAGTTCGCTAATAAGCTTGTAGCGTCCCATGACAAGCCCGATGCCTGAGCTGTCCATGAAAGTTACATTTGAAAAGTCGATTATAAGCGTTTTGGTGTTGTGTTCACCTATTGCACGGTCAATTTCGCTTCTGATGTATTTTGCTGTGTGGTGGTCGAGGTCACCGTAAATAGTTGCCGTTGTTTTGCGGCCCTGTTTGTCATTCCTGATTTTTACGCTCATGGCTTTGTTCCTTTCCTGTTTATTCGTATCTGCAATTAGATTATAATATTGCTATGCTGTGAAATTTGTCATTTTAGGCAAGCTTGTTCGCATATAATCATGCACGCTGACATAAGATTTAGTACCATTATTTGCAGCATTTTTACTGGATATTTTTACAAGGTGGGAAATTGGCTCTGAGTGGAAGATATTTTGGCTGTTTAGTACAAATTTCATGCTCGGTTTTTGATGAAAAAGCGAATAGTTTCGTGAAATGTGCCTAAAATAGCAACCTTTGATTTGTGCAGTCTTAACAAACTATTTTTTGACATATTAAAAGAGTGGCAATTAGCACTCAATACCCTTGACAAAAGTGTAAAGAATTGATATAATTAAAAATGGCTTAATGAGCCATTTTGGATATTTATCATAAAAAACAAAACACAATTCACAAGAAATTTGTTTGTTTTATGAATAAATTAGCGAAACTGTGCAATTAACAATTGGGAAATGATTTTGCCATAATTTATGCAAAGCATTTCTATTGTTTTTAGCCTATATGTGATAATCTGGTGAACATTTTATGTTTGATAATTCACATACAGTGTTTTGTTATTTTTATTATCCGTTTTTGGTCAGATAAATAATAATTCTGATAGTCAGAAGGTATCAGATGGATTGGTACAGAAGAAATTTCAGAAATTCAGCAATTTATTAGGAAAGGTGGATTCACAGTGAAGAACACATTATTCAGACGTGTTGTTTCATCTGTCTTGGTTTTGGCTTTGTCTGCAACTTGTTGCTTGCCTGCACTTGCAGAGTCAGAAGAGAGCGACGTTAGTGTTGCTACTAAAAACCAGGACTTGTCCGTAATTAAGGACATTAATGCTGAGCTGGTTGATGCAAGTAATCGTGAAAATGCTTACACCAACTATGTTAAAAAACACAAGGACGATCCTCGTCCGGACGTTGAGTTTACTATCAAGGGTAAGGACTATGTCAGTGCCGATGACGGTGCAGAGGTAGAAGTTACATCTGTTGATGGTAAAGATGACGTATTGAAATGGTCTAATCAGGAAGGCAGCGTATCTTATGAAATTGATGTGCCTGAAACAGGCGTTTATAACATCGAGATGGGATATGAGGCACTTGCAGGACGAACAACTGAAATTGAATTTGGTCTGCTTATTGACGATGTATGTCCATATACAACAGCGTCAAGAATCTCTTTGTCAAAGAGATGGGTAAATAAGACAGGTCAGAAGATACTTCAGGATGCAAGAGGTAACGATATGCGTCCTGGTCAGGTTGAACAGGTATGCTGGCAGGTGTCACCTTTCAAGGACGTTGACGGACTTTTCAATGAGCCGCTCGAATTCTTTATTGAAAAAGGTAAGCATACTCTTACATTCAAGTCAGAAAAGGCTCAGTTTGCAATAGATTATATTAAATTCTATCAGTATAAACTGCCAGAGGCATACAAAGCTCCAAGCGATAGTGAACTTAAGCAGGCAAAAGGTCAGATTATCAAGCTTGAAGCTGAAATGGCTGATTATAAGTCAGACAGAACACTTTTCCCTACAGCTGACAGGAACTCAAGTGTTACTTCTTCTGTAAATGGAACCAATCCATCAAAGACAAGATACAATACTATTGGTAAAGAAGGTAGCTGGGGACTTGCTACACAGGCTATTACATATAAAATAGATGTCAAAGAAGACGGATATTATAAGTTAGGTATACGTGGCAGACAGGACGAAATGCGTGGAATGTATTCTAACAGAAGATTATACATTGACGGCGTTGTTCCATGTCTTGAAGCAAACCAGATTAAGTTCTACTATGACACTGACTGGAGCGTTACAACTCCGAAGACAGAAGATGGCGATATTATGTATTTCCATCTTACTAAGGGCGAGCATGAATTAACATTTGAAGCTGTTCCTGGTGAAATCGGTGAAATCATGGGTGAGCTTGATGAAGTTGTTTACAACATCAACAGCTACTACAGAAAAATTCGTCAGATTACAGGTCCAGACCCTGATGAATACAATAACTACATGATTGATAAGGCTATTCCTAATATCGTTAAGGATTTCAAGACTTATTCAAAGCGACTCAGAGAAATTCAGGACGAGATTGAGGACCTTTCAGGTACAGGCGGTACTGAAGCTGTAACACTTAACAAGATGGCTATTATTCTTGACAAGTGTACTTCAAAGCCTGACAGAATCCCTGAGCTTATGGCACAGATTAAGGATAATGTTACATCACTTTCTGCTTGGGTAAGCCAATACAGAGGACAGCCTCTTGAAATGGATATCATTGAGATTGCAACAGCAGATCAGAAGTTCTCACCTGCTGACAGCTCATTCTTTGAATCACTTTCATTCAGCTTCAAGGCTTTCATTGGTTCATTCTTTGAAGATTACAACAGCCTTGCAGAAGATGATGATTCAGCTATGATTTGCTGGACATCACTCGGTCGTGATAACGCTATCGCTGTTCAGACACTTATTACTAACGACTATAACTCAAAAGCAAAGACTAAGGTCAACCTCCAGCTCGTAACTGGTGGTATCCTTGAGGCTACATTTGCTGGCAAGGGTCCTGACCTTGGATTGTTCATCGGTGGTGACTTCCCGATCCAGCTTGCTGCCCGTGATGTTTTAACTGATGTTTCAAAATATGATGATTATGAAGAAGTAAAGAAGAGGTTTGCAGATGATGCAACCATACTATATGAATATAACGGCGGAGTTTATGGATTGCCGATTGAACAGACATTCCCAATGCTCTTCTATCGTTCGGATATTCTTTCACAGTATGGAATTGACCCTGCAACAGATCTTTCAACATGGGACGGACTGATTGACACACTTCCTACACTTCAGAGAAACTACATGGAAGTCGGTCTTATCCTTCCGATTCTTCTCTCAATGGGTGGACAGACATACGTTTCACCAGTTACTGAAGCAGGTAATACATTTGCTATGCTCATGCTTCAGCAAGGTCTGAACTATTATAATGAAGAACAGACAAAGACAACATTTGATAAGCAGGAAGCTATTGACGCATTTGATATGTGGACAAAGTTCTATACAACTTACAGCTTCCAGCAGCAGTATGACGCATTTACACGATTCAGAACAGGTGATATGCCGGTTCTTATCCAGAACTATCAGTTCTTTAACCAGCTGACAGTTGCTGCTCCTGAAATCAAGGGCTGCTGGAACTTCCAGCCTGTACCTGGTACACTTCAGGCAGACGGAACAATCAACCACGCAGCTAACTCGCAGGGCTCAGGTGCTATAATATTCAAGAAGGCTCCTGACCAGAAGGCCGCTTGGGAATTTGTTAAGTGGTTCACATCTAAGGATACTCAGGTTCAATATGGTAATGACATTGAAGCGATCCTTGGTAAGATGGGTAGATTCTCAACAGCTAACGTTGAGGCTCTCAACGAACTTTCATGGACAAACAGAGAAGTTGCACTTCTTCAGGAACAGTTCAAGTCACAGGTTGAAATTCCAATCATTCCAGCATCATACGGTGTAACTCGTAACATTATGAATGCATTCCGTAAGGTTGTAAACGACTATGATAATTCTCGTGATACATTGTTCTGGTACAACAAGGACATCAACGAAGAAATTACTCGTAAACGTGCCGACCTTGGACTTGACAAAGAAGATAAATAGAAAGGGGAGTAAATAATGGCTAAAAAGACTAAACCAGTTGGCCCGATGAATAAGCAAGGCAAATTTGCTTATACAATGCACATGATCAGAATGAATAAAGGCTGTTATGGACTTTTGGCTCCATTTATGATTTTGTTCATTATCTTTACACTGCTCCCTGTTTTTATGTCCCTTCCTCTTGGATTCACAAGCTTTAATATGATTCAGACTCCAAAGTTTATAGGGCTTTCAAACTTCTATACATTGTTCCTCAATGACGATGTATTTATGATTGCAGTTAAGAATACTCTTGTGTTTGCAATATTCACAGGTCCGTTCTCATATATCCTCGCATTTATTATAGCTTGGCTTATCAATGAGATGCATCCATTCCTGAAAACATTCTTTACATTTGTTTTCTATGCTCCATCAATGACAACATCAGTTTATGTTGTTTGGCAGCTTATCCTTTCAGGTGACGCATACGGTTTCCTGAATGC
The DNA here is from genome assembly GCA_017458445.1 of Ruminococcus sp. GTDB lineage: Bacteria > Bacillota > Clostridia > Oscillospirales > Ruminococcaceae > FB2012. Next base: position 9,864 of record JAFTAX010000005.1, read on the forward strand.
AGAATTGATGGATATGGGTATTTTCAACGAACCTGTTCAGTTCCTTACTGACAAAAACTATATTCTTGCAGTTGTAATAATCGTTCAGCTGTGGATTTCAATGGGTGCCGGATTCCTTGCTATTCGTGCTGGTTTCCAGAACATTGACAAGTCGATGTATGAAGCAGGTGCTATTGAAGGTATTAAAAACAGATGGCAGGAATTGTTCACAATCACAATCCCGTCTATGGGACCTCAGCTTTTGTTTGCTGCTGTAATGCAGATTTCAACATCATTTACAGTAGGTTATGTTGGACAGCAGCTCGTTGGTCTTCCATCGACCGACTATGCAGCTCATACCATCATGAACCATGCTACCGACTATGGTAACATCAGATATGAGATGGGTTATGCAGGTGCAATATGTTTCGTATTGTTCGCAGCCATGCTCCTTGCTAACAAGGGCGTTAACTGGCTGTTAGGCAAGTATCTTGATTAAGGAGGTGTGATTACGATATGGCAAAAAAGAAAAAGAAGAAGGATATCCAAACCCTGAGGGTCAGAAAAAAGAACAAGAAGATTAATGGCTCTTTGGGCGGAGATATTTGTATATTCGTGTTTCTGGCACTTTTGGGTACGTTCATGGTTTTCCCATTGTATTACTCAATTATTCAGTCACTCAAACCAGTTGAAGAGCTGTTCGTATTCCCACCTAAGCTTTATGTAATCAACGTTACATCAATCAACTTTACAAACTTGTTCAAAGTTGCTGCAAGTATGTGGGTACCTTTCTCAAGATACATATTCAACAGTGTATTTACAACAGTAGTTATTTGTGTTTGCAACCTGTTTGTTTGCTGCTGTGCAGGTTTCGTACTTGCTAAATGTAAATTCCCAGGCTGCAAGACAATCAACACTATCGTTGTTACATCTCTCCTTTTTGCATCAAACGCTACATGGATCATGCAGTTCTTGGTAGACGCTAAACTTCATCTTATTGATACATACTGGGTTGTAATTCTACCTAACATTTCAACTGCTATCGGATTGTTCCTTATGCGTCAGAGCATGTCAACAATCCACGATTCAATGATAGAGGCCGCCAAGGTGGACGGTGCGGGATTGTTCAGAATTTGCTGGCAGATAGTTGTTCCAAACTCTAAGCCTGCATTGATGACACTTATCATCTTCGCCTTCCAGGGTGCTTGGAACTTCCAGGGTGGATCATTTATCTACTCGGAAGAGCTAAAGACATTGCCGACGATTGCTACGCAGATCGCTCAGATCGGTATTGCTCGTCAGGGTGTTATTTACGCATCAGCCGTATTGCTGATGATTCCACCGCTTGTTGTATTCCTTATCGCTCAGGGTAACGTTATGGAAACAATGGCTCATTCTGGTATTAAGGATTAATTGGTAAATAGTTTGAAATTATAAAGGAAAAAGGTGATAAGTAGTGTCGAGAATGAAAAAATCTCTAAGAAGACTGCTCACTCTGACAATGGCTGCTTTCTCAGCAATGACGATGATGACATTTCAAGCATTTGCTGATGAGCCATATCATACTTACAACTATGATGCGTGGGGTGACACAGTTCCATCACAGAGTGCTTATAGAGTCAAAGAGACATTTTCCGGAAAGGAAATTGGTCTTGCAAAATTATCAGATTCATCTGACCCGCTTTATGTCAGTGATAATGCTTCAGACATCTTGAGCAATTCTAAGGATTTATTCCTTGATGATGAAAGAAAAGAATTCTGGATTGCTGATACAGGTAATCATAGAATTCTCAGACTTGATGAAAACCTACAGATTATCGGTCGCTATTACGGTGTAACAGGCGATACAAAGATTGCTGTAGATAAGGATACTGGACTTTCCAAGTTCAATACTCCTCAAGGTGTATATGTTCACACAAGTTCAATTACAGGTGACTTGTATGCATATATTGCAGACGCTGAAAACCAGCGTGTTGTTAAGGCTAAGGTAAAATCTCCTACAGAGCTTGAGCTTGTTCAGGAGTATGTAAAACCTAAGTCAGCTTTGTACGAATCAAAGACATTTAAACCATCAAAAATCGTTGTTGATAACGCAGAAAATGTTTATGCGGTTGTAAAATCGGTAAATACAGGTTCTGTTCAGTTCTCAAAGGACGGAAGCTTTACAGGTTTTTATGGTGCTAACAGAGTTGAAGCTACAGCAGCAGTTATTGCTCAGAAGCTCTGGAGAAAGATTGCGTCAAACGAACAGATTGAAGGTATGACAAGAAACGTTCCTTCTGAGTATGCAAACTTCGATATTGATAATGATGGATTTATTTACACAGTAACAGAAACTTCAACAAATACTGACGCAGTTAAAAAGCTTAACCCGGCTGGATATAACATCTGGGACAACGATGTTGGTAACGAATATAAATTCGGTGACGTTACAAACGACAACCAGAATCTTCAGTCAAACATCTGGTTTAAGCCAAAGCTTACTGACATAGTTGTTTCAAACAACAGAAACATCAACGTGCTTGACTATACAACAGGCCGTATTTTCCAGTATGATAAGCTTTGTAACTTGATTTGTATTTTTGGTAATAAAAACACAGCTAACCAGAAGGGTAGCTTTGTAGCTCCGAATGCTGTTGAATCATTTGACAACAACGTTTATGTTTTGGACGGTTCAAAGAATGATATTACAGTATTTACAGAAACAACATTCGGTCAGATTCTTCACCATGCTTATGAGCTTTATGATGAAGGTAAATATGCTGAGTCCGAGAAAGTATGGCGAGAAGTTATCAATCGTGACGGTGGATATACTACTGCTTATGTAGGTCTCGGAAAGGCTGCACTTAATCATAATCAGTATAAGAAAGCTCTCAAGTACTTCAAGATCGCTTATGATCAGGACGACTATGACAAGGCTTTTGAATATGCTCGTGAAGATTTCCTCAGAGAGAACTTTACACTTCTTATCTGTATCACAATTGGCGTAATTGTCCTGTTGGTAGTTATTGTCAAGCTTGTGAAAAAGAAATTGAAGGCAAAGCCTAAAAAGGCAAAGGAGGGAAAATAATATGTATGAATTCACAACTACAGGCTGGTTGAAACATGTTATTTTTCATCCGGTTGAAGGATTTGAGGATCTTCGTTGGAAGAAACAGGGCTCAATAAAAGTATCTATGATAATTGTTTTTGCTCTGTTTATTGCTATGGTTGCTCAGCGTAGACTCATGGGATTCCAGTTTAATATGTCTTATGATAAGATCTTTAACGTAATCCCGATTATTGTTCAGAGTGTCGTTTACTTCTTTACATGGGTAATCGGTAACTGGGCTATATGTACGCTCTTTAACGGTGAAGGTACACTCAAGAATATCTGCATTTATTCAGCGTATGCACTTGTTCCATACATTGTATGCACATTTATTGCAGTGTTCTTCTCAAATTTCCTTGTTCAAGAAGAAGGTATCTGGGTATACTTCATTCAGTACGTCGGACTTGGCTGGTCAATTATACTTATGATTCAGGCAATGAGAGCTGTACATCAATATACTTTCGGAAAAACATTACTTTCTATGGTAATGACTGTTGTTGCAATGCTTATAATACTTTTCCTTGCAATATTGCTTCTTTCACTTTTCCAGCAGGTATATGTATTCGTATATTCAGTTTATACAGAAGTTGTATATAGAATCAGAGGCTAAATTAGAAACGGTGGTGTAAATTAATGCATAACAAAACTATTAAAATGGCGATTGTATTTGCTTTAGTTCTTACAATGCTGATGCCTCTGGGGTCTATGGCAGCGAATAATGACGCTGACACAACTACTGACGATAAAACAACAGTAGCGTCAACTGAAGATACTAAAGATTCAACAACTGACGATGACGAAGATGAAATTAAACCAATCACAGACGAAGAAGCTATAGCTTTGGACACTTGTGAGGAAGTTGCTTCAAATGATAAGCTTATCTTATATGCAGATGAAGACAATGACAGAATCTGCTTATACGTTAAGGAATCAGGCAAGTACTGGTGGTCATCTCCAATCAATATAGAGAGTGATGACACACCAATCGAAGGCTCAAAAGATGGCGGTATGAAGCCTGCTGTCAGAAAACAGCTTGCATCAAGCCTTGCTATCAGAGTCGGTGACCTTCGTCAGGAAAAGAGAAGTGAATCTTCTCCAACATATTCAAACAGAGCAAGAGTTAAATATAAAAAGGATTCAAAGGGATTAGTTGTAACTTATGACTATTCACGCAGAGAAGACGTTGCAGTAAAGCTTGTTGTTCACTATGAGCTTGATGATGACAATCTTTATGTTTATGCTGATTCAAATGATATTGAAGAAGTAAATCCTGATCCTGTTGAAGGAAAAATCCTTACAAAGATTTTGCTTTGTCCTTCCTTTGCAGCAGTTCCTGCTAAGGATATAGACGGCAACCCAACTGAAGGATACATGATTGTTCCTGACGGTAGTGGTGCTGTAATTAACTACAATAACGGTAAAACAAATTATAATACTTATTCTCACAAGGTTTATGGCAGAGATTATACAACAGTTACTCAGACTGAACCTCACATAAACCAGCAGGCTTACATGCCAGTGCTTGCAACAGTTTCAGGCAAATCTGGTGTTGTTGCTATTGCAACAGACGGTGATGCTAATGTTACTGCAAAAGCACAGGTAAGTGGTCAGAACAAGCAGGCTTACAACACTTGCTATTTCGAATTTGAAACAAGAGGTTCTGACAGCTTCTTCATGAGCGGTGAAGGTTCAAACGAAATCACTGTTTTTGAAAAGAATGGCAAGATTAAGGATAAGTTTAAGAGATTTGGTATCAGATATTACCCAATTGATAAGGACGAAGATGTAAACTATGCAGACTGCGCAGAAGTTTACAGAAACTACCTTATCGACGAAAAGGGTCTTACATCTAAAATCACTGATGACAAGACTAACTTCTATATAGACTTGTTCGGTGGAGTTATGAAAACCAAATCAATCATAGGCGTACCTGTTAGTCTTAAGACTGATATCACAGGATATTCCGAAGCAGCAAAAATCGTAGATAAGCTTGAGAACAAGGGCGTTGAAAACATTGTAGCTAACTATAATGACTGGACAAACTACTCAATCAAGCACAAGGTTTCAACTGAGGTTAATCCTTCAGGAACTTTGGGTGACGATGACGAGTTCTTCGACTTTGTCAACGACAAGGAAATTGAGGTTTATCCGTCAATGAACAACTTTACAATGGATTCAAGCCGTCTGGGCTACATGACTCTTACAAATACAGCAATCAGAATTTCAAGTGCTTATTCAAGACAGAGTAAATACAGCCCTGCATTCGGCGTTGCTCTTAAGGGAGTTTCTCCTGCTCTTGTAGATCCGGCTACTTATCCAAAGATTTTTGATGAGATGATTGAAAGTTACAAGGAAAACGACATTAAGAATATCGGCTTCGGCGATTTTGCATTCAAGCTTGTAAGCGACCACTCCAAGTCAGACCCTTACAGCAGAGAAAAGACAATGAATACTATTGTAAAGGGTTATAAGAAGGCTCAGAAGGAAGTTGGAAGCGTAATTGCTGAAAGTGCTAATGCTTATGTTCTTCCTTATGTATCACATGTCACAAATGTTCCTGTATATTCAAGTGGATATAACATTACAGACTATGATATTCCATTCTATCAGATGGTAATTCACGGTTATGTACCATATTCAACTAAAGCTATTAATGCAAGCTCAGACATAGATGAAACATTTATGCTTGCTCTTGCTGCCGGCTCAGGAATCCATTATGATATGACATATAAGCCAGCTTCCAAGCTCAAGGATACAGATTATGATCACTTGTGCTATTCAAACTATAAGGGCTGGATTGAACCTGCTGCTGAACATTACAAGGCATCTGCTGAAGTTCTTTCTGATGTTGCAGGTATGACTATTTCAAAATATGAAATCAGTGATGACAACAACACAATCACAACAACTTATACAGACGGTTCTAAGGAAGTCGAAATTGTAATTGACAAGGCTGCAGCTACTGCAACTGTAGACGGAAAAGAAATCAGCCTTGCAGACGCTATGGAAGGAGGTAAATAAGGCTTATGAGTAAAACAAAAACTGCTGGAACAAAACCTCCTAAGCAGAAGGGTTTGAAAATACCATATGAAAGACGTAAAGCTTTATATGGTTATGGCTTTATAGCACTATGGGCTATTGGTTCTATTTACTTCTTCATTATCCCTCTTATTAAATCTTTGATTTATTCATTGTATGAAACAAAGGTTGCTGAGGGTGGTCTGCAACTTACAAAGTTCGGTCTTCACAACTATGTGGACGCATTCAGACATGACCAGAACTATTCAAAGGCTCTTGTTTCAATGCTTCAGCATACTGCATTGACAACACCTCTGATTTTGATTTTCTCAATATTTATTGCGGTAATTCTTAATCAGAAGTTTAAGGGCAGAACATTTGCAAGAGCTGTATTCTTCCTCCCTGTAATCATCGCTACAGGTCCTGTTATCAGTATTATCAATGGTAACATGAGCACTGGTGGTTATGCAGGTGGTTCAGAACAGTTCAGCACAATGTTTGAAACAAACCTTGTTGACCAGTTGCTCAATTACCTCGGTATTATGAACATCAGCGATTCACTGTCGGAAATCATTAACACACTTACGACTGATATTTTCAACTTGGTTTGGAATTCAGGTATCCAGATTCTCCTCTTCCTTTCAGCTTTGCAGAACATTCCGTTCTCTGCAAAAGAAGCTGCACAAATGGAAGGTGCTACAGCTTGGGAATACTTCTGGAAGATTACAATTCCTTATATCAGCCCAATGATTCTCGCAAGCTTGGTTTATACAATTGTAGATTCATTTGTTGATCCTTCAAACGAAGTAATGGAAATTGTACTCCGTAAGTCAAGTCAGGAATGGCAGCACGGTTACAGTGCCGCAATGGCGTGGGCATACTTCGCTATTATAGGTATTGTTCTTGCAATCGTTGTTGCGATAGTAAACAAGTTTGTTTACTATGAAGTAGATTAAAGGGGGGTTTTTAATGGCAACTAAAAAAGAAGAAAAACAGTTCGAAAAAGAACGTAAGGCTGCTAATAAAGCCCGCTATAAGAAAATGAAGAAAGAAGGACTTGAGAAATATCTTACTCCTGAACAGATAAGATATAACAAAAACCAGAAGTTAGTTGGTATGGTCTGGCCGATTTTCAGATTCTTTATTCTGTTCGGTCTGTCATTCGTAATCCTCTATCCGCTGATTTTCATGTTCTCAACAGCTTTCAGACCTTCAGATCAGATGAGTGACCCTTCAATCATCTGGATTCCAAAGACTTTTACATTGTCAAACATCAAAGATACCTGGGATGTTATGAGATATGATTCTACTATTCTTAACACTATAAGACTTAATCTTATTTCATCCTGCTTGCAGGTTCTGACATGTTCAATTACAGGTTATGGTTTTGCAAGATTTAAGTTCAAGGGTAAGAATCTTCTGTTTGCTATAGTAATTCTCATGATTATTGTACCTCCACAGATTACAACAATTCCTTTGTTCATGCAGTACAGATACCTGTTCCCATTAGATTTGTTCGGTGTTCAGACTGATCAGGGATTGATTGACTCGTCACTTACAATGTATTTACCTGCATTGTTTGCTAACGGTATCAAGGCTGGATTGTTTATCTTCATCTTCAGACAGTTCTTCAGAGGATTGCCTAAGGAGCTTGAAGACGCAGCTTACCTTGACGGATGCGGACCACTTAAGACTTATATTAAGGTAATGGTTCCAAACGCTAAGTCATCATTCCTTACAGTATTCCTGTTCTCAATTGTTTGGTACTGGAATGACTTCTATGTTTCATCGTCATTCTTTATCAACAACTCAGAAAACCAGACGGTTGCTCTTGCACTGAAAAACCTGGACAAAAACCTGGAAAACCAGCTGTTCCAAAATCAATCTGTAAGTATCAGAATGATTATTGTATGGCTCGAATCAGGTTGTATCCTGGCGATTGCACCTTTGCTTGTAATGTACATATTCTTGCAAAGATACTTTATTGAAGGTGTTGAGCGTTCAGGTCTTGTTGGTTAATACTTCAAAAATAAATGCACCAGCCTTTTTGGTTGGTGCATTTTTGCATTATATTGCTGTGTCAATTCTATCTGCCATGGCATAGTGTGTATTAAGTCAAAGAAAAGATTATTTTGATGAAAGGACACACTATTATGAACGCAGTTTTAATGGCAGCCGGCGGAACAGGTTTTACATTTTTGATGACAACTCTGGGTGCGGCTGTTGTTTTCTTTTTGAAAAAGGACGCATCAAGCGAGAAAATTGAGCGTATATTTTTAGGCTTTGCAGCTGGCGTTATGATTGCAGCGTCCGTCTGGAGCCTGCTTATACCTGCCATTGAAGAAGCAGAGGCTCTCGGCAAAATCGGCTGGATACCAGCGGCAGGTGGCTTTGTGCTTGGGGTGATGTTTCTTATGGGACTTGATAAGCTTCTGCCGTTTTTTCACCCTGGACTTGACAGAGAAAATGGCGTAAAACAAGGGCTTAAACGCACGACACTTTTAGTATTTGCGGTTACTTTGCACAACATACCCGAGGGAATGGCGGTCGGGCTTGCTTTTGCACTTGCATCTAAAAATGACAGCGGTGTACTCTTAGCGTCGGCTGTTGCACTGGCTCTCGGTATCGGTATTCAGAATTTTCCCGAAGGTGCGGCAATATCCCTGCCAATCAGGCAGTCGGGCATCGGACGGGTAAAATCATTTTTATACGGTGCAGCGTCAGGCTTTGTTGAGCCTTTGTTTGGTGTGCTTACGGTCTTGATTGCAGGCTCGGTCATGCCGCTTATGCCATGGATGCTTGCCTTTGCCGCAGGTGCTATGCTTTATGTCGTGGTCGAGGAGCTTATCCCCGAAGCACATTTGTGCGACTATAAGCACTTAGGGACATTTGGCGTTATGGCAGGATTTTTGATTATGATGATTCTTGACGTAGCTCTTGGGTAAATTAAAAAGCTGTATCAGAGTGATACAGCTTAATTTATTCTGCAATTTCAAAATATATGTTTTTACTCAGCAGCTCGTCAACCGACACCTTATCCTGATTGTAGGCTATCATAAGCTTGGCATAGGCTGCAACCTCTGATATGCTGACAAGCGGAATAGCTCCTGCATCAAGTGCAGTGTCAAGCGTTGTGTACTTGCTGTCAAGCGATTTTATTCCGCTCATGTAAACAGGCACGCCAAGCTCTTTGCAGGCTTTTATGAATGTGACAAATGATTTGTCGGCAGAGTCGCTGTCAACGCAGGCAGTACCGCTGTGATATGGCACATATAGCACAGCTGAGGTGTTCTCCTGCAGAGCATATGCAGAGAAATTGATGTTAGGATATCCGTAAATCATAAGGATTTCATGCTCAAAGCTTATGCTGTCAATCGGCAGTTTTGTCGCTTTGTGTGCCTGTGATTGCTTATAAAATGCTTCAATATCGACATTGCCATATGTGGAGAACTTGTCAAGGCAACTGTCCGCAGGCATAACCCTTGTTGCAGGGAATTTGTTATCAAACACAGTGAAAATGCCTTTTGTTTTGCGGTTTTGGATAATGTCCACCGCTTTTGCAAGATTGTCAACGCCGTTTGAGGCAGGCTCATCAAGTGGCTTGTCTGCTGCGACAAGGCAGATCGGGATTTGCGTGTGCGCGAAGAGTGTGCCAATGAGCGCTGATGTGAACGCAAGTGTGTCGCTGCCGTGGGTGATGATAATTCCTGCATAGTCATCAAAACTAATTGACAGCAGATAATTGCAGAGCTTTTCCCAGTGTTTTGCGGTTATGTTTTCGCTCAGCACCTGCATTAAATCGACTGCCTCAAACACGACATCGGTACTATATTTTTCCTTGTATAATGATATTAGTTTGTAGTTGTTGGCGGAATTTACATCAATCAGACCGTCTGTGTTGGTGCTGCCTATTGTTCCGCCTGTGAAGATGAGCAGTGTTTTCTTCATTTTTATTCTCCCGAATTATGTTTTGCACTGTTATAATATCATATTAATCCTATAAAGTCAATGGTTGCAGGTCTTGATAAAAATGCAAATATGAGTTGAGCAAAGGCTAAAAATGTGTTATAATATAAATGTCATATGATTATATTTGAAAGGATTGTTATAAAAAAATGTGGGCTTATGAAAGCGTGTTTTATCAGATATATCCGCTGGGCTTTTGCGGTGCACCGTTTGAAAATGACGGGCAGACAGTAAACAGGATTGACAAGGTCAAAGACTGGATTCCGCACATAAAGGAGCTTGGGTGTAATGCAATTTATTTTTCACCTGTTTTTGAATCGGACACACACGGCTACAACACAAGAGATTATCGCAAAATTGATTGCAGGCTTGGCGAAAACAAGGACTTTGCAAGCGTTTGCAGACAGCTTCACGAAAACGGCATAAAGGTTGTTATTGACGGCGTATTTAATCATGTAGGACGTGGTTTCTGGGCTTTTCAGGACGTGCTTAAAAATCGTGAAGGTTCAAGATACAAGGACTGGTTTTACATCAATTTTGGCGGCAATTCAAATTATAATGACGGGCTTTGGTATGAAGGCTGGGAAGGTCATTTCGATTTGGTAAAGCTGAATCTCAGAAACCCTGAGGTTGTAAACCATATTTTTGAGTGCATAAAAGGCTGGGTTGATGAATTTAATATTGACGGCATACGACTTGATGTTGCATACTGCCTGGACTTTGATTTTCTCAAAAGCCTGCGTGGCTATTGCAAGTCGCTGAAGGAGGATTTCTTCCTGCTGGGTGAGCTTTTGCACGGTGATTATGCACGCTGGGTAAACTGGGAAATGCTTGACAGTGCAACAAATTATGAGTGCTATAAAGGGCTGTATTCCAGCTTTAACAGCATGAATATGTTTGAGATTTGCCACTCGCTTAAAAACCAGTTCGGGCCTGAGGACTGGTGCAGATACAGAGGTATGCATCTTTTGTGCTTTGCTGACAACCATGATGTATCGAGAATTGCATCAACGCTTAATAATGAAAGACATCTGCCTCTGCTTTATACACTGATGTTTGGTATGCCTGGGATTCCGTGTATTTATTACGGCTCAGAATGGGGTGCAAAGGCGGATAAAAGTCAGGGAGATCCTGCACTAAGAGCTTGCTTTGAAAAGCCTGAGAAAAACGATTTGACAGTTTATCTCGCAAAGCTGGCAGCGGCACATAAATCGTCAAAGGCAATTTGCTACGGCTCGATTAAGATACCAGTGCTTACGAACAGGCAGTGCGTTATCGAGCGTGAATTTGAGGGCGAGCGTGTGTTTATTGCGATTAATGCTGACGAGCAGGCGTATACTGCATATTTTGATGCTGGTGCTTCAAAGGCGGTTGACCTTATTACTGGTGACGAGCATATTTTCGGCAACGGAAATGAGCTTCCTGCATACTCGGCGTTTATCTGGAAGTGTGAATAATATTGAGGTGAGAGATTTGAAAGAATACATACTGGCAGAAGGCTTTACTGCTAAAGATATACCGGCTGAGATTGCTGATAAAATTGACGGCGTTACATATCACAAAAACGACAGCATTACAATAGCTGACCTTGCGTATCTTGAGGTTTTGCATATTGGTTTTGACGGCAAATCTGCAAAAGGCGAGCTTATATGTAACAAAAAGCTTGCAAAGGAAATTTTGCACATTTTCAAGGATTTGTATGACAAAAAGTATGCGATTGAGAAGCTAAGGCTTGCTGATGAGTATGGTGGCGATGATGACAAAATCATGGCTGACAACAACTCATCTTGCTTTAACTATCGTGTAATTTTTGGCACAAAAACCATTTCACTTCACGGACTTGGCAGAGCTATTGACATTAACCCTTTGTATAATCCGTATATCGTGAACGGTAAGATAATGCCCGATAATGCCACACCTTTTGCAGACAGGGACAAGGATTTTCCGCACAAGATAGACAAAAATGACGTTTGCTTTAAGGTGTTTAAGTCGTACGGCTGGCTCTGGGGCGGTGACTGGACAGACAGCAAGGATTATCAGCATTTTTATAAGGAAGAAAATGGCTTGAAAAGGATAATCCAAAAGATAAAAGATAAGTTATAAGCGAAAAATCGCCGGGCATTTTTGCCCGACGATTTTTTAATAGAACTAATAATTACTGATTCTTACCACTCTTGAATGAATTGATCATATTTTTGACCATCTGGCCGCCGACAGATCCTGCTTCACGAGAAGTAAGGTCACCGTTGTAACCCTGCTTAAGATTTACGCCAACTTCACTTGCAGCTTCCATCTTAAATCTTTCAAGAGTCTGTCTACCCTGGTCTGAAGTAACACCTTTCATTATTAACACTCCTTTTTAATTTGATTTTGGGTTTGCCTTAGTATTATGTGAACTCAAAATTCAAATATTAGAGGTAATTAATTGATACAAGTCTGGTTTTTTCTGCATTTATAATAAAAACAATTTGTTTTTTATATTGAATTAGTTTGAGTTTTGTGGTATAATTAATATGTATGGTTATGTAATTTGGACTATAGGTTTTTATATTCAGGAGATAGATAATATGGCCACAGAACGTTTTGTCTTTGAAGATAAGTGCTTCGCCAAAGACTATCAGTTTGGAAAATTGAATATTAAAATGCTGGTTATTATCTGTACATGTATAATGGCTGTTATTTTTGGTGGATATTTATTCTACAGCGTAAACTATGCTCCAGGCTGGCATATTAAAATGTCGGGACAGGTTTTTTATATTCTACCAAAAACAGGTGAAAAAGCAATCGGTATGCACCTTATTGATAATTCGTCATATCTGTTTGACAAAAACGGCTATATTTTAAAAGGCTGGCAGACATATGACGGCGAGAAGTATTATTTTGACAAAGACGGTGTAATGCAAAAAGGTACGGTCACAATCAAGGGTGTTAAGTATCATCTCTCAGATGAGTCGGGCATTTTCCGTACAGGGCTTTGCACAATAAACGGCGAGGAATACTTCTTTGATGACAAGGGCTTCCCAGACACTGGTTTTGCAAACGTCAAGGGCAAGTATTATTACTATGACAGCGAAGGCAAAAAGATTACCGGCTGGGTTGAGCTTAACAAGATGAAATATTATTTCCTCAAGTCAGGCGAAATGGCAGTAGGCTTTTATGAGATAAACGATAACAAATACTGCTTTGCTGCTGATGGTCATATGTATACAGGCTGGCACAGCATTGACGGAAAGAGATACTTCTTTGATGAAAACGGCATTGTTCACACTGGCTGGAAAAAAGACGGTAAGAAGTATATGCACGCTGATGAGGAAACTGGTGCATTTGATACAGGCTTTGCACAAATCAAAGGCAAAACATATTATTTTGACAGCAAATACCACATGGTCAAAGGCTGGCAAACAATTGAAAAAGGAAGATACTATTTCTCTGATGTCGGTGTTATGAAAGTCGGCTGGTTTGAATATGAGAATAACAAGTATCATTTCAGCAAAAAGGGCAAGGCTGACAAGGGATTCTCGGTTATTGACGGCGAAACTTATTATTTTAACGGCAAGTGTCAGCTGCTTACAGGCTGGCAGAGTATAAACAACAAGCTTTATTATCTTGGTCAGGCTGGCGTTGCAGTATCAGGTATTTTTGAGGACAATGGTGAAACTTATTATTTCGATCCGAAAACTCATGCTGCGGTTAAAGGTCTTGCTAAAATCAAGGCTTACACTGATTCGGAAAGAGAACAGATAAAGGAATTCTATTCTGATGCTAAAATTCTCGATAAGGAATCGGTTGGTGCGGAGGATTATGACGAGATGTCTATACTCCCAACGCTTAATCAAAAATATGAGCCTGGAACATATAATGCAATTATGCTGGACGCTTATCATCTTATGGGCAAAAAGCTGTTCGGTCAGGCGTATTTCAATGATGATTATGAAATGGAAACAGGCTGGCGTGACATAAACGGATACAATTTTTATTTTGATGAAGAAGACGGCGAAAAGGCTACAGGCTGGAGAACAATTGACGGAAAAACATATTATTTCGGCCTTTGCGGAATTGCTGCTACTGGTAATGTCAACATTGACGGCAACGTTTATACATTCTCTGAGGACGGTGCGATGTCGGACGGTCTTGTTTTAGTCAACGGCAGATACAAGCACTCAACTGGCAATGATTCGGGCGATGTCTGGACAACAAGTGACTTTGCTGAAATTGACGGCTATATATACTACTTTGACAGCGACGGATATGCTGTTAAGGGCTGGCAGACTATTGAAGGCAAAAGATACTATTTTGACAACAAGTACAGGCTGTTAAGAGGTGTTATCAGAGCTGGTAAGGACTACTATTACATGAGCGAAAACGGCACAGAGCTTAATAACTGGGTTAACACTGATGACGGAACCTACTATTTTGGCAGTGACGGTAAAGCTTATAAAGGCTGGAACACTATCGGCGATATCAAGTTCTATTTCGGCGATGACGGTAAGCTGCAGAGAAACTGGGTTACTATCGGCGGAAAGAAATACTTCCTGCAGGACGGTGTGCCGATAAGAGGTCCAATGTATGTTGACGGAGTTTACTATAACTTCGGTGAAGAAGGTTATCTCAGAAGTGGCTGGGTAACATGGAACACATACAGATATTATAACAACAAAAATGGTCAGCCATACACTGACTGTACGAAGGAAATTGACGGAGTGCTGTATTCATTCAATGAATATGGTATCGCAACATATAAATAATTGAATTTAAGGAGGGCATATTATGTCGGACTATAAAACAATGGTTTATCCCGATAATGGGAATATTTCATACATGGGACGAATTGATTTTTCGGATAAAAACTCTCCTAAGATTATTTTTGCAGGCTCAAGCATTACTTTAAGATTTAAAGGCACGGCAATTGGCGTTAAAATTGTAAACCACAAGTATTATAACATCATGGAGCTTGGAGTGCTTGTTGACGGCAGGGAAGACAAAATCAGGTTTGATGAAAACGAAAAGGAAATCTGCCTGCCAATAGCTAATGATTTAGATGATGCCGAGCATGAGGTTGTGCTTTTTAAAAGGCAGGACGCAACGCACTATTTTGAGTTCAGAGGTTTTGCTGTTGACGGCGAGGTTTTGCCTGCGAGAGCTTTGCCAAAGAGAAAGATTGAGTGCTATGGAGATTCGGTATCTGCTGGTGCAGTCTGTGAAGCTTTAGACTGTGTTGCAAAGCTTGATCCTGATGATACTCAGGGCGTTTATGACAACGCATGGCATTCGTACTCGATGATAACGGCGAGAAATCTCGGTGCACAGATACATAACATTGCTCAGGGCGGAATTGCCATATTTGATGGCACGGGCTATTATCATTATCCCGATTTTATAGGCATGGAGTCGGCTTACGACAAGCTTTGCTATTTCCCGGAAGCAGAGATTACAAACTGGGATTTTTCAAGATACACACCAAACGTTGTATTGTTTGCGATAGGTCAGAATGACAATCACCATGAAGGACATGATGATTTTGACATTAATGATAAAGCGTACAGGACAAAGTGGAAAAACGCATACAAGAAAATCATTCTTGATTTAAAGAGCAAATATCCAAAGGCAACATTTGTTTTGCTATTAACGGTGCTTATGCATGATCACGGCTGGGACAGTGCTGTTGAGGAAATTGCAGCTGAGCTGAATGACAAAAAGGTGCATTATTTAAGATTTAAAAGAGCAGGAAAGGCAACTCCAGGTCACCCAAGGATTCCCGAACAATGCGAAATGGCAGAAGAGCTTACTGCATTTATTTCAAACCTTGGTGACGGCGTGTGGGAAGAATAACAAGTGAGGACAAGCGTATGAAAAAGAAGCTTTTATTTGTATTTAACCCTTTTTCCGGAAAAGGACAGGTCAAAGACAATCTTTTTGATATAATTGATATTTTCACAAAAGGCGGATATGATGTCACGGCATATCCTACTCAGGCGGCTATGGACGGATATGAAAAGGTCAGAGCTGAAGCTAAAGAGTATGATATGATTGTAGCGTCAGGCGGTGACGGAACGCTAAGCGAAGTTGTTAAAGCGTTGATGGAGCAGGATAAAAAAATCCCGCTGGGATATATTCCGGCAGGTTCTACAAACGATTTTGCTGCAAGCATTGGCATCTCAAGAAAGATGACTGAAGCGGCAAACGAGATAATGAACGGTGTTCGCTTTGAGTATGATGTCGGCGAATTCAACGGGCAGTATTATGTTTATGTAGCTGGATTCGGCGCTTTCACGGACGTGTCATACGAAACGTCGCAGAACATAAAAAACAAGCTTGGCCACATGGCTTATATTTTAGAAGGCATAAAAAGATTGCCTAAGATTTCGGGGCAGAAAATGGTTGTTGAGCATGACGGCGAAAGAATTGAGGGCAGCTTCATTTTAGGGCTTGTGTCAAACACCATATCGGTTGGTGGCATGAGAAAGCTTATCAGTAACGGCGTTTGCTTTGATGACGGGCTGTTTGAGATTACGCTGGTTAAGACTCCGTCTAATCCGATTGCTTTGCAAAAAACTATTAACGATGTGCTGTTTAAAAAGCTTACTGATGAAAAGTGCTTTGTGACGTTCAAGACATCAAGGGTTAAGTTTACTTGTGAAAATGAGATTCCATGGACGCTTGACGGTGAGTCGGGTGGAATTCACAAAGAGGTTGAAATCATTAATCACAAGCAGGCATTACGGCTGATTATTGCTCCTGATGACAAGACCGAAGAGCAGCAGCTTGTTAATGCAATAGATGAAAACGCATAATAAAAAGCCTGAGAACGTATCAAGTTCTCAGGCCTTATTTTTTTATTAGTCGATTTTAACAATCCAGTTGTTTGTATCTTCAATCTTGCCCCACTGGATACCTGTGAGTGTGTCATAAAGCATTTGTGAAACAGGACCAATCTTGTTATCGTTGATTGTCATAACCTTGTCGCCCCATTTCAGATGGCCGACAGGAGAAATAACTGCAGCGGTACCTGTACCGAACACTTCGTCAAGCTTTCCTTCATCGTAAGCCTTTGCAACTTCCTCGATTGAGATTCTTCTCTCGCTGACCTTATAGCCCTTTTGCTTGCAGATTTCAAGAGCAGATTTTCTTGTGATACCTGGCAAAACAGAGCCTGTCAGCAGAGGTGTTATAACTTCGCCGTCAATTACAAAGAAGATGTTCATTGAGCCGACTTCTTCAACATATTTCTGCTCAACACCGTCAAGCCAGAGAACCTGCTCATAGTCCTGCTCGTGAGCTTCTTCCTGACCTTTGAGTGAGATAGCATAGTTAGCGGCGGTTTTAGCAAAACCTGTACCACCTCTTACGGCTCTTACATATTTCTTTTCAACATAGATTTTAACAGGGTTAAGACCAGTTGAGTAGTAAGCACCTGATGGAGAAAGAATTATCATAAACAGATAATGGTCAGCAGGTTTAACGCCAACGTATGGGTAAGTTGCGATGATAAAAGGTCTTATATAAAGTGATGTACCCTCGGCATGAGGAACCCAGTCCTTTTCAATTTCGATAAGCTTCTTGAGTGCAAAAAGCATATCTTCTTCATTGACAGGAGGGATAACCATTCTTTCGTTTGAAACGTTCATTCTCTTGAAGTTTTCGTCAGGTCTGAAAAGCTGAATACTGCCGTCAGCAGTTCTGTATGCCTTTAAACCTTCAAAGATTTCCTGTCCGTAATGCAGACACATTGCAGCAGGAGAAAGCGATATTTCGCCATATGGTACGATTCTTGCATCGTGCCAGCCCTGACCAGCGTCATAGTTCATAACAAACATATGGTCAGTAAAAATGTGACCAAAGCCAAGCTTTGATTCGTCAGTAGGTTTTTCTTTTGGAGTTGAAGTAAGTTCGATTTTTATATCTAACATACTAATCCTTCTTTCATTTAAAATATTTCCTATAATATTATAATACTTTTTTCCTTGTTTTTCAATAGGAAATTAAAAAAAGTGGAGTTTTTTTTACTCAAGTCGATAAAAATCCGTTGCATTTTGCAATTCAATGTTGTATAATTAATTAAAACGATTATAATTCTGTGAAATGTATTAGCAAAGAAAGGCAGCGTTTATGGAGAACAAAAAACCAGTCAGTCAGAATAATGCTCACCTCTCAAAAGAAGAAATGGCAGATATCATCACAAAGAATCTTCACGCCAGCAGACGAGAGAGTAGCTTGAAAAACGAATCTGACATTGATTATTATGCAAAGGCTATTAATAATAAAAGCAAAAAGAAAAAGGTTATACCTATTCTTATTATAATTTTCATTCTGTTTTGCACTGGTATTTTTTATTTGTATGGAATGAACAGAACACAGGGCAGATTTCTTCCTAACACAACGCTTAATGGAATTCCTGCTGGCGGAAAAACTCAAAAGGAAGTCTATGACAGAATAATGAAGTCGGACGATACCGATATTCCTGACAAGATTACTCTTGTGAGGTTTGACGGTGAGCTTATTGATATTGACGTTGACACTATTGGATATTCGGACAACATCAAGCCAAGCGTGACAAAATACTATAATGAACAGAATCACTATCTTTGGTTTTTGTCACTGCTTAATGGAGATGATTTTGAATTTACGCCTGAGTATTCTTTTGATCCTGACAAGATTGACGAGGTCGTAAAGCGTAAGGTTATTGATGCATCAGCTAATCTTGTACCAAAGGACGCAACGATTGACAGCAACGGTGACGGTTTTGTTGTTGTAAAAGAAGTTAAAGGCGGAAAGATTGCTGAGGACAAGGAAAAAGACCTGCTTGAATATGTGCATAACTGTATCACAAGCGGTGAAACAAGAATTGATTTAAGCCAGATTGATTGCTATGAACAGCCTAAGATTACAGCTGAACAGCTTGCAGAAACCTGTCAGAAGCTTAATGACCTTTCATCAATTGAGCTGACATTTGACTTCACCTATAAAAAAGAAGTCCTCAAAGGCAAGAGCTTCAAGGACTGGATTGTGTTTGATAATCTTAAAAAAGGTGAAGCCTTTGATGTTGACAAGGACAAGGCTATGGAATATGTCGAAACGCTTGCTGACAAGTATGACACTTACGGAAAGAGCAGAGTGTTCAAGTCAACAAGCAGAGGCAACATTACCGTTGCCGCAGGACAGGGATGCTATGGCTGGTGGCTTGACCAGGAAAAAACCTGTAACGCTATTATAAAAGCAATTAAAGCTTGCAAATCTGCTGCTGTTAAGCCTGTTTATTATGTGAATCCTGATTCCAATTATGAATACACCTGCAATCCTAAATGGAGAACAGCTAAGTCGGATATCGGCAATACATACATGGAAGTTGACCTCAAAAAGCAGCATTTCTGGTATTACAAAAACGGAAAGCTCGCTTATCAGTGCGACATTGTATCAGGTATGCCGACACAAGAGAGAAATACTCCGGAGGGTGTGTATAAGCTTTGGATTAAGGAGAAAAACAAGACTTTGCAAGGCTCGCTTGCGTCAGGCGAAACCTGGACAACTCCAGTTACTTTCTGGAACAATATAAGTACAATCGGTATCGGTCTGCATGATGCTACATGGCACACATCATTCGGCGGAACACGATACAAGCAATATGGCTCACACGGCTGTGTTAATATGCCGTATTCTGCCGCAGAATATGTTTATAAAAATGTACCAATGGGAACGCCATGTGTAATGTACTGGTAAAAACTAAAGCCTTCGGATTATCCGAAGGCTTTTTTGTGTTATTCAGTACCCTTTAGTGCTTCAACCATGTCAATCTTTTTGTTCTTTCTTGCAACCATAAGGCCTACCAGAAGTGATACGCCAAATGTCAAAAGAATTGAAATCAAGTAGGTCATAGGGCCTAACATCAGCTTCATTTCATATTCGCCACCAAGTGCATCGAGCAGCCATTGCAGCACGCCAACACCTGCAGGTAGTCCGATTAGCACACCGATTATTGTAAGCCAGATGTTTTGTGATATCAACAGCTTTCCTATTGCTCGGTTTCTAAAGCCGAGAGCTTTTAATGTGCCGATTTGTGTTTTTTCCTTTGTAGCTATTCGGTGCATAGTCGTAACCATAGTCAGAATTGCAATCGCAAGGAAAAGTACAGGCAGCACCATAACACCTGTTTCCGAATCCAAAGCACCTGTCGGCTCATCACAAAGCAGAATCTTTGGATTCTTTGCAAGTGCCCTTGCGATTGATATACGCTGCTGCTCACCGCCAGACAGCTCAGCAGGGAAGTTGTGCAGATGGTCGGTAAGCCCAACCTGTGCAATCATATTCTTTGCGTCAATAGCGTTTGGCGATATCTGTGAAACAAGTTCGACATTTTCATACACCGTCAAAGTCGGTATCAGGTTGTAAAACTGGAACACAAAACCGACAGTTGCCGCACGATAGTCAGCAAGCTCATTATCAGACAGCGTGCTTATATCCCTGCCGTTTACGGTGATAGTGCCGTCAGTCGGGCTGTCAAGACCGCCAAGCATATTTAAAAGTGTACTTTTTCCTGCACCTGACGGGCCCAAAATAACTACAAACTTGCCCTCATCAAGTGTAAAGCTGACGTTATCAAGAGCTTTAAGCTCATGCTCGCCACTTGTGTAGATTTTTGTCACATTATCAAACTGAACAATAGACATAAATACATCCTGATTTAAGTTAGCTATAGCTAACTTATTGTTTTAATAAAAGCCGTATAAAAACGGCAGTGCTTTTCTAATACCTATTATATTGCATTTAACAGGGTTTGTCAAGGGATTAACAAAGATAAAACAAAGCTGTTCTCGTTTTTTGGAGAACAGCTTGTGAGTTTTATTATTTAGTAAGGTGCCAGATATCACGGGCATAATCCTCAACTGAACGGTCAGCAGAGAAAATGCCTGCATTAGCTGTGTTCATGAGTGACATTCTGTTCCACTTGTGCTGATCTCTGTAGCATTCTGATGCATATTTCTGTGCATTCTTGTATGAATCAAAATCAGCAAGTGCCATATATGTGTCCTGAGTCTTGAGTGAATCAGCAATCTCGTTGAACACTTCACCGTTGATACCGAACTGCATTCTGTCGATAGCAGCCTTGATAACTGGGTTTGAATTATAGATGTTGATTGGCTGATAGCTTGGCTTTGCAGCGTTAACTTCATCAACGTTCATACCAAAGATGATAATGTTGTCAGAACCAACAGCATCATGAATCTCAACATTAGCACCGTCCATTGTACCAAGTGTAACAGCACCGTTTATCATAAGCTTCATGTTACCTGTACCTGATGCTTCTGTACCTGCAAGAGAAATCTGTTCTGAGATATTAGCAGCAGGCATGAGTATTTCTGAAAGTGTTACGTTATAGTCTTCAAGGAAAATAACGTTTAGCTTTTCACTAAGCTTCTTATCCTTTCTTACTTCCTGGGAAATATTTCAGATAAGCTTGATAATCTGCTTAGCCATATAGTAACCAGGAGCTGCCTTTGCTGCAAAGATATAAGTCTTTGGTGTAAAGTCAGCATCCGGGTTTTCCTTGAGGTAGTTATATTCGGAAATGATGTTCAAAGCATTGAGCTGCTGTCTCTTGTATTCGTGCAATCTCTTTACCTGAACATCAGAGATTGAATCAGTGTTAAGGAGAATGCCATACTGGTTCTTAACGTATTTTGCAAAGCTGTTTTTGTTTGCAAGCTTGATTTCAGCAAGCTTGTCGAGAACGTCATTATCGTCCTTGAATTTTGCAAACTTTGTAAGCTCAGCTGCATTCTTGAGGAAGCCCTTGCCGATTTTTTCTGTAAGAAGCTCTGTAAGACCTTCGTTTGACTGATAAAGCCATCTTCTGTAAGCAATACCGTTTGTAACGTTCTTGAACTTTTCAGGAGTGTAGTCGTATTCGTCCTTGAATGTTTCCTTTTTGATGATATCTGAATGAATCTTTGCAACACCGTTTACGCTGTGTGAAGCATGAACGCAAAGAGTAGCCATTTTCGCAAAGTTGTTTTCGATGATTGACATTCTTGAAACCTTGTCGTGATCGTGATATTTTTCCCAAAGGTCACGGCAGTAACGTTCGTTTATTTCAACTATGATAGCAAAAATTCTTGGTGTAACGCTCTTGAGAAGATTGCAGTCCCATTTTTCCAGAGCCTCAGGCATAACAGTATGGTTTGTATAAGCAAATGTACGCTGAACAATATACCATGCCTTATCCCATGAGTAACCGCAGTCGTCAAGCAGAACTCTCATAAGCTCAGGGATAGCAAGTGTCGGGTGTGTATCGTTGATGTGGATAGCAACCTTTTCGTGAAGGTTATCAAGAGTACCATAAGTGCTCATGTGCTGATTTACAATATCACCGATTGAAGCTGCACAAAGGAAGTACTGCTGTCTTAAACGGAGTGATTTACCTTCAGCGTGGTTATCGTTAGGGTAGAGAACCTTTGTGATAGCCTGTGAAATGATGTTACGTCCCAAAGCCTTTGAGTAGTCACCCTTGTTGAACATTGACATATCAAATGAAGCCATCTCAGCTTTCCAGAGTCTGAGCTTTGAAACAGCGTTTGAATCATAGCCTGATACAAACAAATCATAAGGAACAGCCATAACAGAAGTGTAGTTCTCGTGTGTTACGCAGTGATACTGCTTATCCCAGTATTCCTTAAGCTCGCCGTCAAATCTGACCTCGATAGCCTTTGTCGGAACTGGTACAAGCCATGTTGAACCGCCCGGAAGCCAGTTGTCAGGAAGCTCTGTCTGCCAGCCGTCATCAAGCTTCTGCTTAAAGATACCGAACTCATAGCAGATAGAATAGCCTGTTGCGTGGTAGCCGTCAGCAGCAAGTGCATCAAGATAGCATGCAGCAAGACGTCCAAGACCACCGTTACCAAGACCTGCATCAGGCTCCTGGTCATAGATGCTGTTGATTGAAATGCCGAAGTCCTTGAGCATATCGGTTGTTTCTTTCACCATTTCAAGATTATAGATACTTGTCTTGAGGGAACGGCCCATAAGGAATTCCATTGAAAGATAATAAACCTTTTTACGTCCCTGTGAATTTGTCTTTACAGTAAAGCGACGTCTTTTAGCTTTAAGAATACCAACTACGATTTTTGTAAGAGCTTCAAAAACCTGCTGGTCTGATGCAGATTCCGGAGTTGTCTGATAGTCATCATGCATGACAGTGACAAATCTCTCCTTAAGCTCTGTTTTTGTTATGGTTTTGCTTTTTGCCATATAGTTTTACCTCCTGATATATGCATTAAGATTAGTGCTTTTAGAATTAATCTATGGAATAATCCTTCTAATATCCATATAAATATCATTGCAAAAAGGCATAATGGTACTTATTAATTATATGTCTTTTTTGCCCAAATGTCAAGGGTGTTTTTTGTGCAAAGTGCATATTTCAGTGTTTTAGACTATGACTTACAAAAGCGATTAAGCTTTTTTATGTATTTTACATATTCATACAAAAAAGCCCTGTGAAACCATTGTTCCACAGGGCTTAGATTTGCCTTTATTTGTCGAAAACTGTGCATTTTTTCGCATTCTTTTTAATACCGTATTTGCCGTTAATCAGGTTCTCTCCCCAGTCGGCTGAAAGGCTCTTGCCTTCCCAGTCGTTTGAGATGTCAAGATATTCAACGCCGCCGCTGTTACCTTTCCAGCTCCAGCCTAAATATCCGATATCATGCTCAACACAGTATTTCATAAGATACTTTTCGTCAACATCGCCGTCAGTGTGCGTGTAGCCGAACTCTCCTGCACATACGCAAAGACCTTGGTTGGTAACACCTTCAAGGGCAGATTTGATTTTGTCCGAGCTGCCGCCTGCACTTCCGTAGAAATGAATCGAGAACATAGTATTCTCAAGTGGATCGGATTTGTACACTTCCATGCCATTATCCGCAACACTCTGTGCAAACTGTCCCCAGCCGGCACTGTCAACCATTATGACATTCTTGATACCAGCATCACGAAGTCTTGGAATCTGCTCTTTATAAACAGCACCCCACAATGAGCTTGACCAGTTGCCGTACCATTCGTTAGCAATATTGAGTATTACATACTGCTCCTGTCCGATGAGTGCATCCTTCATTTCAATCCAGTAGTCAACCGCACGCACGAGATACTCAGGATCGTCCTTACCTGTTGCATCATGTACTTCAACGATTGTTATCATTTCAAGCTCGGTGCAACGTTTGATAAGCGATTTGATTGCGTTAATATCGTCCTTGTCCCACTGATCTCCGTCAGCAAGCACAATTCTTACAGCGTTTGAGCCTGTTTTTGCAATAGCATCTAATGCATCATTTGTTTCGTCCTTAAACCATGTATAAGCATGATTTACGCCACGCATAACGAATTCCTTGCCGTTTGAGTCATAAAGCTTGTTGCCGTCAACATAAAGGCTGTTCTTTGGTGCAGCAGTAGTACGCCTGTTCTTTTCGGCAGCAGCACTGCTGTCATCTGACGAGCCACAGCCTGCCATTGTTACAAGAATTATAATCGGGAGTAAAACAGATAATAGTTTTTTCATAAAACCACCCTTTCTTATAAAAAAAGAGCAGTACCACTTTATAAAAAGCGATACTGCTTTGTTTCGTTGATTAGATGTCGCTCATTGAAGAATGTGATTTAACATATTCAACAACATCGTCAACAGTTGTGAATGCCATGCTTACGCAAGTATCAGCACATCCATAATAAATTGTGATTCTACCTGTATCTGCGTCGCAAAGAGTTGAGCATGGGAATGTTACGTTCTGAACGTCACCAACGCACTCATATGTTTCACGAGGACAGATAAGATATTCGCCACATCTGTACTTAACCTTCCAAGGTTCATCTGTATCAAGAATACAAGCTGAGAAGCTGTAAACAAATCCGTTACATGATTCCAATACACCGTGATAGAATACGAGCCATCCTTCTGATGTTTCGATTGGAATAGGACCTGCACCAATCTTCTTTGATTCCCAAGGCTTGTAAGGTCCCATAACGTGACGATGCTCGCCCCAGTACTTCATATCAGGTGACTGTGAAAGATACATATCACCAAATGGTGTATGGCCTGAGTCTGAAGGTCTTGAGAACATTACATACTTGTCGTTAATCTTTCTTGGGAAAAGCACACCGTTTCTGTTGAATGGGAGGTATGCATTTTCACACTGATAGAATGTCTTGAAGTCGAATGTATAGCCGACACCGATAGTTGGCTTCCAGTCATAAGCGTTACACCATGTAATCCAGTATCTGTCTTCAATGAAGCATACTCTTGGGTCATAACCGTAACCCCATGTGTTTACTTCTTCTGTTGAGCTGTCAGCCTGAACAAACTGAATTCTTTCAGGGTTGATGTTCCAGTTGATACCGTCATCTGAGAAACCAGCGTGGAGAGCCATGTTTCTTTCCTTGTCGTCTACACGGAAAACACCAGCAAACTTGCCTTCAAAAGTTACTACTGCACTGTTGAAGATTGAGTTTGATGTTGGAAGAAGATCTCTTGGGATAACAGGATTTGCATCATATCTCCAGATAACTTCCTTACAATCAGCAGGCTTATCCTGCCATGGCATGTTTGGAATAGACTGACCGTTAATTACTTTTACGTTCATTTTTAATTCCGCCTTTCTTATAAAATATGGTATTGTAATATTAAAGAAGTTACTCAAGAGCATGTAAGCTTCTTTAAGAAAACTTTCTTCTTGTATATTAAAACATATATTTAGCAATTTTGCAACCCTTTTTATAGAAAAAATTTCGTGCTTTTCGATATTTAATATATTTTTAACATTTCTCTTTAATTGGTTTCGAAAAATACTTAAAAAACGGCATGAAAAAGTACCGGCAAGTTGTGCAATTTAACAATGAATTTTGGCTCTATTGACTTAAAAGAAGATTTGAAGTACAATAAAAACATAGATTTAAGTAAACTTAACATAATAATACATATAAAGACAAAAACGAATAACGAGGAGTGTTTATATGAAACCATATAAAAAACTAATGAAGTGCTACAAGAGCCTGACATCAAAGGTTGATTTCAAGCCTGAAATTGCAATCGTGCTTGGCTCGGGACTGGGCCATTATGCCGACACAGAAGTTGATGTCTGTGCAACGCTTGACTATGCTGATATAAAAGGTTTTCCAAAGTCAACGGTTGAAGGACACAAAGGCAGATTTGTGTTTGGTAATGTAAACGGCGTGCCTGTAGTTATAATGCAGGGCAGAGTGCATTATTATGAAGGATATAAAATCACTGACGTTGTCCTGCCAGCAAGACTTATGTCCATGATGGGTGCAAAGGTGCTTTTCCTTACAAATGCGTCAGGCGGAGTTAATGCAGAGTTTAATGCTGGAGATTTTATGCTTATAAAGGACCATATATCAAGCTTTGTGCCAAATCCGCTTGTCGGGCAGAACATTGATGAGCTTGGTACACGTTTTCCTGACATGAGCGATATATATAATAAAAAGCTGAGAGAGATCGTCAAAAGCTCAGCTAAAGACCTTGGTATAGACTTAAAAGAAGGCGTATATGTTCAGCTTACAGGCCCGTCATTTGAATCGCCTGCCGAGATAAAAATGCTAAGGGCAATGGGTGCTGATGCGGTTGGTATGTCTACCGCTGTTGAGGCGATTGCAGCAAACCATGCAGGAATGAAAGTCTGCGGAGTGTCATGTATTGCAAACCTTGCCTGTGGAATGACAGATAATCCACTAACGCATGAGGAAGTACAGCAGATGGCTGACAAGGCTGCACCGAAGTTCAAACGTCTTATAACCGAGTGTGTTGAGAATATTTCTGATGCAATTAATTCAGGCAAAGTCTAATAAATAATCCCGAAAGTAGCGTTACTACCTTCGGGACTTTTTTATTTATGATATTTAGTGTTGTTTTGTATCTGAAAAGCTCTGTATATCTGCTCAAGGAGCATAACTCTTGCAAGCTGATGTGGGAACGTCATTTTTGACATTGAAAGCCTGAGCTGGCATTTTTCCTTTATCTCATCAGCGATTCCGAAAGATGAGCCGATAATAAAGTTTACAGTGCTATAGCCCTGCAGTGCAAAGCTGTCTGTTTTGTCTGACAGTTCAACGCTTGATAACTGCTTGCCCTCAATGCACATTGCAATGTTGGCGGTTGATTTTTTATCAATATATGGCATCATTGCCTTTGCCTCATTGCTGAGTGCATTTTCTATCTCTTTCTGTGATGGATTGTCCGAAAGCCTTGATTCATTAAGCTCAACAATCTCAAGCTTGCAGAATGCTGACAGCCTTTTTGCATATTCCGCACAAGCGTCACGCCAGTATTTTTCTTTCAGCTTTCCGACTGTGATAAGGTTAATTCTAATCAAAATGCCACCGCCGTTCCGCCCTCAACCTTTGCAGTTATGAGCATATAATCCTTTGCTGATGCGATTTGCGACAATGCCGAAACGGCTGTGCTTTCTGCAATCTGAGGAGTGTTGTTTTCCTGACTTAGATGTCCGAGGACAAATCGATATGTACCGCTTTTTAGCAGGTGTACCAGCTCGCTGCTGCAATCATTGTTTGAAAGATGCCCGTGCTTTGATGAGATACGCATTTTAAGGTCATAAGGATAACTGCCGTTTCTGAGCATATTGACATCATAATTTGATTCTAACAGCACTAAATCTGCACCTGTGAAATTTTGCTTTATATCGGGAGTTATATGTCCCAAGTCGGTACAGCTTACAAAAACCTTGCCGTCAGGAGTTTCAATCCTGTAGCCACAGCTTGCGGCGGTATCATGAGGCGTGTTAAAGCTGTTGACCTTAAAGTCACCAATGCAAATATCCGAAAAGTCAACTGCATTAAGCTCGCATTTCGGGTCAACCTTGTTTTTTGTAGTAAGCTCATCAAGGTTTATCCTTTGTGCATAGACAGGGATATTGTGGTTTTTGGTAAAAACCTTAAGCCCTGAAATATGGTCAGAGTGAGTGTGGCTTATCAGTATTGCCTGTATAGCACTTGTCGGTATTCCGTTTGCATCAAGTGCAGAGCATAGCCTTTTGCATGAAACACCTGCATCAATAAGTATGCCACCTTTTTGAGTGCCGACAAATGTTGCGTTACCTTTGCTTGATGAAAACAAAGGATATATTCTTGCCATGTTAAAAATCCTTTCTATAGTTATCAATAAGAAACTTTGCAACGCCGTTATCTGTGTTTGAAGCTATAACGTCGTTTGCAACAGCTTTTAATTCATCTGATGCATTGTCTACTGCGTAATTTATATCGCCTGCGTTAAACAATGGAATATCATTGAGATTATCTCCGAAGCATATTACTTTATCATATCCATACTGAGCTTTCAGAAAATTTACTGCATTTTCCTTTGAGGCATGGTCTGAGAATATCTCAAGATACCAAAGCTTATCTGAATATACATCACGATAGAATGTAAATTTTATGCCGTCTAAATCCTTGATTTGCTCATATAAAGGCAGGAGATTTTCTTTTGTGTTTAAAAATGAAAAATAAACAGCAGTATCACAAACGCTTTCAAAGCTGTCTGTTTTGAGAAACTGCTTGTAGTACTTGTTCTTTCGCTCTTCATAAAAGCTACGCATTTGTGGTGTTGCAATCTTTTCATAATAAGGCACCATTTCATCATTCTCAATTGCATACATAAATCCGTAAAGCCCAAGACTGTGCATTGATGATATTATGCGAACTGATGCAGGTTTATCGATAATTGCAGAGAAAACGTATTTGTCCTTTTTGGTGTCACGGATCAATGCTCCGTTCATCAGAATAACAGGTGCGTTTACGTTCAAGCCTTTGAGTATACTTTTTACAGTTGCGTATGTTCTTGCTGTAGCGACGGTAAAATGCATACCCTTGCTTATAAGCTGGTTTATCGTGTTTTTGGAATAATCCGAAAGCTTTGCGTTATTATCAAGAAGTGTGCCGTCTAAGTCTGACACATACAGCTTCATTAAAATCACCTGAATTATACAAAAATCGGGCCGATGCAGTCATCGACCCTTTTATATTGTTTATTATAGTTAGCCACTCATCTTTACAGATTGTGGGTCATTAACAATGACTTTCTTTATGTCTGCACCAAGTCCCTGCAGCTTTTTCTCAATACATTCATATCCACGCTGAATATAGTGAATATCAGTAATTTCGGTAGTGCCTTCAGCAGCAAGTCCTGCGATAACCATTGCAGCACCAGCTCTTAAGTCTGTTGCAGCAACAGGAGCACCGTTTAGCTTTCCAACGCCCTGAATGATAGCAACCTTGCCGTCAACTGAAATGTCAGCACCCATTCTTCTGAGCTCAGCAACATATCTGAAACGGTTATCAAAAATCTCGTCAGTAACAATGCTTGTGCCTTCAGCTAATGTAAGCAGTGTTGAGAACTGTGGCTGCATATCAGTAGGGAAGCCAGGGTGTGGCATTGTTTTTATAGAAGTTTTTGTGAGTGCTCCGTCAACATGAACACGAACGCTCTCATCATTTTCTTCAACAGTAACTCCGACCTTACGAAGCTTGGCTGTGATTGATTCAAGATGCTTAGGGATAACGTTGTTAATAAGTACATCACCCTTTGTTGCAGCTGCAGCTACCATATAAGTGCCTGCTTCAATCTGGTCAGGTATGATTGGGTATGTTATGCCCTTGAGATAGTCAACGCCCTTGATCTTGATAACGTCAGTACCTGCACCTCTTATATCAGCTCCCATTGAGTTGAGGAAGTTTGCAAGGTCAACGATATGTGGCTCTTTTGCACAGTTTTCTATTATTGTTCTGCCCTTTGCCTTAACTGCTGCTAAAATTGCGTTAATTGTACCGCCAACAGTGTTAAAGTCAAAGTAAATCTGTGAGCCGATAAGCTGGTCGGCTTTACAATGCACTTCGCCGTTTTCAAGCTCATCAGTTGCACCGAGGTTTCTGAAAGCCTTAAGATGCTGGTCGATAGGTCTGTCGCCTAAATAGCAACCGCCTGGCATTGCAACATAAGCCTCGTGAAAACGCCCTAAAAGTGTACCAAGAAAATATGATGATGCTCTCATTACCCTTGCCATTTCGTAAGGTACATGAGGGCTTGTTATACCTCTTGTATCAAATCTTACAACGTTTTTACGAACAAGCTGTACATCTGCACCCATTGCTTTGAGGATTTTCATGCACATTGTTATATCGCTTATTTCAGGAACGTTCTCAAGAACGCATGGTTCATCACAAAGAATAGTTGCGGCAACAATAGCAACAGCAGCATTTTTTGCACCGCTTATAGTAACTTCGCCTTTTAATGGTTTGCCGCCGTGAATAACAAACTTTTCCAAGCAAACAACTCCTTAATCCGACGTTTTTTAAACATGAAAAAACGTGGTGGTCATATTAATCTCCGACCGAAAACTAAAAGTCGGAATATAGAATTTGCAATATTTTCCAAACACAATATATCGGTGAAAAAATTCACCAAAACACAAGGTTTTGTAAAAAAATAAAATTCATATTATTTCAATACATTTTAAATATACCATATTGAGCTTAAAAAATCAATAGTATTTTGGCAAAAAATCGATTATTTTTGAAATATTATGTAGTTTTGTGTAAATTTATTCTCTTGACCGTAAAAGTTTTGTATGATATACTTTATATAAATATCCAGATTCCAGTATTTATATCGGAGATGATTGTTTGAAAAGCATACCAAAGAGTCTGTTTTGGGCGATAGTATTTGCTTTTGTTATTATTATTTGCACAATTGTTATTCTTTTAAACAAGGGTGATGCAAAAAGTGCGGTTATTTATCAGGATAACAAGATTATAAAGCGTATTGACAACCTCTATCCTGACAAGACAGAGCATACCACAATTAAAAATGACGATGGTTATAATAAAATTGCGTGGTATGACGGCAAGATATGGGTTGAAAAGGCAGACTGCAAAAATCAGACCTGCGTGAATTTTGGCAAACTATCATCATCAGGGCTGTCAATTATTTGCGCACCTCACAAGCTGACTATCGTAATTGAGGATAGTGACAGCCATGCCGACGCAGTTACATAAGGCGGTGTAGTAATGGCAATAAAGAAACTGGCTCTTGCAGCGGTGCTTGCAGGGCTTGCACTTATAATATTTGTTGTGGAGGCACAGCTTCCGCCTTTCTGGATTCCAGGGATAAAGCTCGGGCTGGCAAATGTTGTGACTCTTGTTGCAATTCTGTTCGGTGGCTATTTAGTCGGTGCAGGAGTTGTTATAATCCGAGTGGTTCTGGGTGCAGTATTCTGCGGAACATTTATAAGCTTTTTGTTCTCGATAGTCGGTGCGGTATCGGCTTATCTGATAATGTGCCTGCTAATAAACAGATTCAGCAAAAAGCAGATATGGGTAGTGTCTGTTTTCGGGGCAATTTTTCACAGCTTAGGGCAGATTGTTGTTGCATTTTTCATCGTTGAAAACGCAAATGTCCTTGGATTGCTGCCATTTTTGATAATCGCATCAATAATTGCAGGAACGTTTACAGGACTATGTGCACAGAGATTGTGGTTTAGCCCGTTGCAAAAGTATAAATTTTAAACGTTTTTGTTCATTAATATTCTTGACAAGTCAATTTTTGTGTGGTAAAATATTTATGGTAAGGTGGTAACAAATAAGCGGGTGTGGCGGAATTGGCAGACGCGCCAGATTTAGGTTCTGGTGGCACCCCCGTGCAGGTTCAAGTCCTGTCACCCGCACCATAAAACAAAACAAACTGAGTAATTGAGTTTTACTTTAACGTTTGTAGTCATGAAGTGGACTTGAACCTTTTCAAGCTCCTGTCACCCGCACCATAAAACAAAACAAACTGAGTAATTGAGCTTTACTCTAACGTTTGTAGTCGTGAAGTGGACTTGAACCTTTTCAAGCTCCTGTCACCCGCACCATTAATATTTTGTATATGGAGGATATTATTATGCAAAGAATGTTGTATGTAAATAATGAACAGACTAATGTCAAGGTTAGTAACTATTCATATAATAAATCAATGAAGGACGTTAACGACTTGCTTGCTGACGGCTGGCACGTTGCTATGATTGTATGTGCTAACGAAAATGCTGAAGGTATCGTTGGTGCGTATGTTGTAGTTGAAAGAGACTAATACTGCGAAGTTAAACTTATATTTATGTGGATAAGTGTGTCTGAATCTCAGGCACACTTTTTGTGTATTAAGTGTACGATTTTTCGTACTATATGTTCAAAATGGCATTTGGGTATTTACAAAAACGTTGAAAATGTGTATAATTATATAAGTATGTTCGATTATTGATATGAGAGGTTTTATTTATGCCAAGAAAGAAAACTGATTATGGAAATGACGCAATTACGTCGTTGAAAGGTGAGGACAGAGTAAGAAAACGTCCTGCGGTTATTTTTGGTTCGGACGGAATCGAAGGCTGCAAACATTCTGTTTTTGAAATCCTTTCCAACTCTATTGATGAGGCAAGAGATGGCAACGGCTCAAAAATAATTGTCACAAGATATAATGACAACAGTATTGAAATCGAGGACTTTGGAAGAGGTTGTCCTGTTGATTATAACACTACTGAAAAATGCTATAACTGGGAGCTTGTTTATTGCGAACTCTATGCAGGCGGTAAGTATAATAACAACAGCGGTGAAAACTATGAGTTTTCACTCGGACTTAACGGACTTGGCGCCTGTGCAACGCAGTATGCTTCCGAGTTTATGGACGTTGAGATTTACCGTGACGGGTTTAAGTATAACCTGCATTTTGAAAAGGGTAAGAACATTGGCGGCTTGAAAAAGGAAGAAAGCAACCGCAAGAGAACAGGTACAAAGACGCACTGGCGTCCTGACCTTGAAGTGTTCACAGAGATTAATATTGAGCGTGAATATTTTGAGGACGTGCTTAAAAAGCAGGCTGTTGTAAACCCTAATGTGCAGTTTGTGTTCAGATATCAGCGTGAGAACAATTCCTTTGAGGAAAAGACTTTTCTCTATGAAAACGGCATAGCTGACTATGTGGCTGAGATTGCAGGAGATAAAGCGCTGACATCAATTCAGTATTACACTGCTGAGAGAAAAGGCCGTGACCGTGAGGACAAGGACGATTATAAGGTTAAGCTGTCGGTTGCATTCACTTTCTCAAACCAGGTTAAGCTTTTGGAATACTTCCACAACTCAAGCTATCTTGAGCATGGTGGTTCTCCTGAAGATGCTGTCAAGCTTGCGTTTGTTAACCAGATTCACAACTATCTTAAAAACAACAACAAGTATCTGAAAAATGAAAAACAGATTTCATTTGCTGACATTGAGGAATGTCTGGTGCTGGTTTCAAGCTCATTCTCAACCCAGACATCTTATGCAAACCAGACTAAAAAGGCAATTACAAACAAGTTTATAAAAGAGTGCATGACCGATTTTCTTAAAAAGGAAATTGAGATATACTTTATTGAGAATCCTGATGAGGCAATCAAAATCGCCGAGCAGGTGCTTGTAAACAAGAGAAGCCGTGAAAGTGCTGAAAAGTCACGTCTTAACATAAAGAAAAAGCTCGCTGGCACTATCGACCTTTCAAACCAGGTACAGAAATTTGTGGACTGTCGTTCAAAGGACATTTCACAGCGTGAGCTTTATATAGTTGAGGGTGACTCGGCTCTTGGTTCTGTAAAAATGGCAAGAGATGCTGAATTTCAGGCTGTTATACCAGTAAGAGGTAAGATCCTCAACTGCCTTAAAGCAGACTATGACAAGATATTCAAAAATGAGATTATAACTGATATTATTAAGGTGCTGGGTTGTGGCGTAGAGGTCAAGACAAAGTCCAACAAGGATTTGTCAATGTTCAGCCTTGAAAACTTAAAGTGGAACAAGATTGTTATCTGTACCGATGCTGACGTAGACGGCTTCCAGATAAGGACACTTATCCTGACTATGCTGTACAGGCTGACACCTACTCTCATTGACGAGGGATATGTCTATATCGCAGAATCGCCACTGTTTGAAATAACAACTAAGGATAAAACGTATTTTGCTTATGACGAGGCAGAGAAGGTCAAGATAATGGGCATGATCGGCGATAAAAAGTGTACTATCCAGCGTTCAAAAGGTCTTGGTGAGAATGAGGCCGATATGATGGCGCTTACTACTATGAACCCTGAAACAAGACGTCTTATCAAAATTACAGCCGACGATATCGAGCAGACAACATGGATGTTTGATATGCTGCTCGGCGAAAACCTCCAGGCAAGAAAAGAGTTTATATCAAACAACGGTATAGATTATCTCGATATGGCGGATATATCTTAACCACTACAAACCAAAATTTATAGTATTATACAGAGTTATCTACTGAGAGAAAACCTTTCTGAAGAAAGGGTTTTCCCTCAGACTCCCTTTCCAAAGACTTTTTAATGATTTTTTTGAGGGTGTGAGATGTTTTTGAAAACAAACATCAAACACTAAATTATCTCAAGCATTATAAGTTATCCCACACCCTCAAAAAAATGAGTTAGAAGTTTTAGTGAGGGGGTTTGGGGGACGACCCTTTTTCAAAAGGGTCTCACCCCAATGGACAAACCTTGTATAACACTATAAACTATAACTTATAATAGTTTAAGTAAGGAGAGTTAATGCAAATGGCAAGAAAGGCTAAGGATATTAGCAAGCAAAAGGCTGAGCCAGAAGTAAACGCATATATAGAAGGAGCAGGGAATGTAGTTGAAGAGAGAATAACGATGACTCTTGAGAAAAACTACATGCCTTATGCGATGAGCGTTATTGTATCCCGTGCATTCCCTGAGATTGACGGATTCAAGCCTTCTCATCGTAAGCTTCTTTACACCATGTACAAAATGGGACTGCTCAGCGGTGCAAAGACTAAGTCTGCAAACATTGTCGGTCAGACTATGCGACTTAATCCGCATGGTGACGCTGCAATATATGAAACAATGGTGCGTCTTGCAAGAGGAAACGAGTCTTTACTTCACCCATATATTGAGTCAAAGGGTAACTTTAGTAAGTCGTATTCAAGGGATATGTCCTATGCTGCT
Organism: Ruminococcus sp.; assembly: GCA_017458445.1. Taxonomy (GTDB): domain Bacteria; phylum Bacillota; class Clostridia; order Oscillospirales; family Ruminococcaceae; genus FB2012. Next base: position 44,967 of record JAFTAX010000005.1, read on the forward strand.
TCACGTTACACCGAGGCAAAGCTTGAGCCGATATGCAACGAGCTTTTCCGTGACATCGACAAAAACACGGTAGACTTTGTACCGAACTATGACAACACAATGCAGGAGCCGACACTTCTTCCTGCTACATTTCCGTCAATACTTGTAAATGCAAATGTTGGTATCGGTGTGTCTATGGCATCATCTGTATGTTCATTCAACCTCTCAGAAGTGTGCGAAACAGCTATTGCACTTATGCGAAATCCTGAACATAATGCACTTGAAACGCTAAAGGGACCTGACTTCCCGGGCGGAGCATTTGCACTTTATGACGAGGAAGAGCTTGACAAGATATATAAAACAGGAAGAGGCTCTGTTAAACTCAGGGCAAAGTACTCATACAACAAAAAGGCAAACTGCATTGAAATAACAGAGATCCCTGCAACGACTACAGTTGAAGCTATTATTGAGAAGATAATTGCACTTGTAAAAGCAGGAAAGATTAAAGAGATTCAGTATATCCGTGACGAAACGGACAAGACAGGTCTTACGATTGCAATCGACCTTAAAAGAGGCGTTGACGCTGACAAGCTTATGCAAAAGCTTTATAAGCTAACGCCACTTCAGGATAACTATTCTTGCAACTTCAATATCCTTGTGCATGGTTATCCAAAGGTTATGGGTGTCTATGACATTTTAAAGGAATGGACAGCCTTCCGTATGGATTGCGTTAAAAGACGTATTGCTTTTGACCTTGACAAAAAGAAAGCTAAGCTCCATTTGCTCAAAGGTCTTGGAAAGATACTTCTTGATATTGACAAAGCGATAAAGATTGTCCGTGAAACTGAGGAAGAATCAGAGGTTGTACCAAACCTTATGATTGGCTTTTCTATTGATGAAAAGCAGGCAGAATATGTGGCAGAGATAAAGCTTCGCCACTTGAACAGAGAGTATATCCTAAACCGTATCGCCGAAACGGATAATCTTGAAAAAGAGATTGCAGAGCTTACTGATACTCTTGGAAGCAACCGCAAGATAAAGAGCATTATTATTGCCGAGCTTAAAGACGTTATCAAGAAATACGGCGAACCGAGAAAGACGGAATTTTTCTATAAGTCTGATATTCAGGAGATTGAAGAGATTGAGGAGATTCCTGATTATCAATGCAGACTTTTCTTGTCTGACAGCGGATATTTCAAAAAGATTATTCCGCAGTCACTGAGAATGGCAAGCGACCAGAAGCTCAAAGAAGGCGATTTTATTTCCATGGAAATAGACGCCACAAACCGAACAGAGCTTTTGTTCTTATCTGATAAGGAAACGGTGTACAAATCAAAAGCATCGCAGTTTGATAACACAAAAGCAAGCGACCTTGGCGATTATGTTCCAGTTAAGCTTTCGTTTGATGATGGTGAAAACGTTCGTGCGATGATACCGACACTTGACTATTCGGGATATGTTATCTTTGTGTTTGAAAACGGTAAGGTTGCAAAGGTACCTTTGAAGGCTTATGAAACAAAGACAAACCGAAAGAAGCTGACAAATGCATATTCCGGCAAGGCAAAGCTTGTTGCAGTGTTTGCCGTGCAGGAGAATGCACTCATAATGCTCAGAACATCAAACGGCAGAGCTATGATATTTGATACAGCACTTTTGATGCCAAAGTCAAAAAGAGATACCATAGGTGTTCAGGTTATGACTTTGAAAGCAAAATCAAAGCTTGAAAAGGCATTTGTGATTGATGAGGAAACAGCTAAAAACCTCAGCAAATACTGTAGCAAGACAATACCTGTTGCAGGAAGCTTTGCAAAGGATATTCCTGATCCTGACCAGATGACGTTATAATGCAATTATTATCAGCCCTGATGATTTATTAAAAATCGCCAGGGCTGATTATTCTTGGGCTATTTCAATGTGATTTTAGTCAGATTTGTTGCCCTTTTATTTGACATTCATATATTAGTATGGTATAATTTTATATAGTTATGTCGAAAACCGAATGTTAAGGAGATGCTTGGCATGGAATGTCCAAAGTGCAAAAAAACCGTTGGCGAAAATGATGCAGTATGTCGCAACTGCGGTATTGCATTGAGAGAAACCAAGAAAAAAAGATTTGACATTAAAAAGATTATAAATAATAAAAGCAAAAACCGTTCTGACTTAGAAACTACCAAAGGCAGAAAAAGAGTTGTCCGCAACAAAACTGATGAGAATAAGCTTAAGCTTCTTTTGGCAGGGCTTTCTGTTTTGCTGATTGTTTTGCTTATTATATTGCTTATAGTTCACATCTCAAGTGGCAAAGGCAATAAGGCAGCTCTTGAGCTGGTTGAATATATCGGGCAGCACGTTTCAGACGCAGAAACTGATACCGGTATACACTTAAAGGACGAGTCTGCGTTCAGGGGAGTTAACACAGCTTTGACATTTGATTATATCTATGAATCAGAAGACGAAGTCGAGATTAATGATATAACCTATCCTGAATGGGCTGTAACTGTAGTACTCAACAAGAATGAAAAGATAGACAGCGTTGTTTATACTGATTTTACAACTGTAGAGGACGACCTCAGAGGTGACGAAAAGGATAAGAGCGTAAGTCTGGATAAATTTGATAAAGGCGCAAAGTATAATACTGTAATTGATGAAATAGACTGCGACCCATATCGTATAACTTATAATAAAGAAAACACCTCATATATGTTTAAGTATTACTACACAGCTGAGAACGGAGATGCTCAGCAGGTTTTACTTACAGCGGTGTTTGATGATGAGGATAAATTCCTTTATTATTCATCTGAATTGGTTTACCCTGAAAATATGTAAATTCTGAATTGATGATTGAAATTGTTAAGTAAGGAGGATGATTATGGAGCTGGATAAGCATCTTTGTATGGGCTGTATGAACGAGT
>JAFTAX010000054.1 GCA_017458445.1 Ruminococcus sp.
ATAAATCATGATAAAACGCATTATTACAGGAAACCTTATTCCGTATTCTTACTTACAAGAATGAAGATAAGAGGAATGTTAAAAAAGGATATAACTGATCTTAATGATAAACTAAGGCACTATGTACTCAAAAAACAAATGGATTATGAACTTAAACATAATTTCAATATTGAAGAAAGATTTGATGTAGCTGTTTCATATATTCAACGTTTTTCTGCACAGTTTGTTGCAGATTATATAAAAGCAGATAGAAAAATTATGTTCTTTCATGGCAGCACTGATGAGGAACATGAGCTTCATCAGAGAATAATGGCAAACTTTGATAAGATTATGTGTGTATCAAAAGGTGTACAAGAAGTTCTGTCAGCTTTATATCCTGACTATTCAGATAAAATGGATTATATTGAAAACTATGTTGATATAAATGACATTGAAGAAAAAAGCAAAGCATTTAGAGTTGATGTTCCGAGTGATAAGTTAATTCTTTGTTCATGTGGCAGATTCACAACTGTTAAAGGGTTTGATATAGCAGTAGATGCGGCAAAAGAGTTAAAAGATAAAGGTGTTGATTTTGTCTGGTATTTTGTTGGTGACGGTGTAGAGAGAGCAGATATTGAAAAGAGAATCAATTCTAATAATCTGAATGATAACATTATCATTACAGGAATGCAGGAAAATCCATATCCGTATTTAAGGTGTTGTCACATTTATGTTCAGCCGTCACGAGAGGAAGCTCATCCGCTATCTCTTATTGAAGCTAAAATATTGTTAAAACCTGTAGTTACAACTGCAACAGTGGGTGGAAAAACTATAATAAACCATGATATAAGTGGAAAAATAGCAGATATTAATGCGAATTCAATTGCAGATAGTATTCTGTCGCTTAATAATGACAAACAGCTTTATCAAAGTATAGTTGCAAATCTAAAAGCAATAGATTATTTAGAAGACTTAATAAGATATAAAAAGAAGTGGAATGATCTTTTAAAGGGGTAAATCCTATGAAATTCAGCATTTTAATGCCTGTATATAATGCAGAAAAGCACCTTGCTTACAGTGTTGACTCTGTGTTAAACCAAACATATAAAGATTTTGAGCTGGTTCTTGTAGATGACGGCTCAACTGACAGCAGTTCTGAGCTTTGCGATAATTATCAAAAACAGTATGACAACATTAAAGTTGTACATCAGCAAAACCAAGGACAGCTGTTAACACGTTGTAATGCTGTTAACGCATCAACTGGTGATTATTGCCTGTTTATTGATTCTGACGATTTCTTAGTGCCAAATGCACTGGAAACGCTTGACTGTTACATATCAAAATATAACGAGCCAGATATGATAATCTATTCGTTTTACTATGAGCACAGCGACGGCGAGCTTGAAGAGTCAAAGCCTTTATTCGACAAAGATATGGTTTTTGAGAGTGACAATAAACAAGATGTATATAGCATCTTTTTTGAAAACACAAAGCTCAATAACGTCTGGACAAAGGCTCTTAAAAGAAGCGTGTTTGAAGGCGATTATCCCGACTTTGAGAAGTACAGCCAGCTTCGCTGTGCTGAGGACAGACTACATTCTATGGCAATGGCTGATAATGCAAACAGTATTTTGTACATTCCGACACCGCTTTATAAATACAGGCTTGTAGAGGGAAGCGTCACTAGACAGTTTTCTCTTGACGCTGTAAAACGATTTAATACAAGAATTCTGTATGATGAAGAAAAAGCATATTTGCAAAAATGGAATCTCAAAATGCCGGAATATCAACAGAGATTAGACTCCAGCTACATTATTCATACACTATATGTGTTTGATTTATTCTACAACAAAGCCAAATCAGCCTCAGACAAATCTAAGCTTATTCACTATAACTGGACAAGCTTTGTACCTGATGAGTTGCTTCAAGGCTATAGCGATAATCCATATTTGACAGATTCGCAAAAGAAATGCTGGAGCTATGTTGTGAATAAAGAATATGGCAAGCTCAAATTGTATTTTGCAAAGAAAAAGATAATTAAAGGCTTGCGTAGTATAAAAAGAAAAGTATTCAAATAATCACGGAGATGTAACTGGTGAAGAAAAAGGTATTATTCATTACGCCGTCGCTTTGTCAGGGCGGAATTGAGCATTCGCTTGTAACAATGCTTAATCTGCTTGACAAAGAAAAATATCAGCTCACGGTGTTTACGTATAGAGAAGATATTACACTTTTACCGCTTTTGCCAAAAGAGGTTGAGTTTATAAATATAACGCAGTCACCTCATTATTTCAGAAAACCTAAGGCAATAGCGTTAAATGCTGTAAAAATACTTAGCGGGAAGCTCAAACTTAAGAGAATAAACCAGAAAGCTACACTTAAACTTAAAGAATATATACACAATCAAAAAGTTAAAAATCCCGCAAAAACAGTCTTCAAAAACAGGTCATTTGACACAATTGTTTCTAATGCAATTGGCTTGCCGACAGAAATGGGATTATATATAAAAGCTGACAACAGGATAGTGTTCTATAGAGCAAGTATTGATATGCACCATGAGTTGCTTACACAATTGTTCCCTAAATATGATAGAATTGTCGCAGTCAGCAACGGCGTAAAAGATATGCTGTCTGATAATTATCCTCACTTTAAGGACAAGATATTTGTGTTAGAAAACTATGTTGACTCACAGCAGATTATTGCTAAAGCTAATGAGATGTTGCAAATTGATGTTTCAAATGATGATAAACTAATACTTTGTACCTGTGGCAGATTTTCAGAAGAAAAAGGCTTTGACATGGCTGTAGAATGTGCTA
>JAFTAX010000055.1 GCA_017458445.1 Ruminococcus sp.
GAGCTTGAATCAGGCGTAGATGTTGAGCTTGAGCTTGGGTTAATCGGTGCGTTAGGGTCTGAATATGTAATCTTTGTGATTCTAACGCCATTACCCTTAACATAAAGCTTAGAAGCTGTTGCAAGTGCACGAGCATCATCAGCTGTAAGTGTAATAACAAGTTTGTTGCCACTTACGATGTAAGCTTCATCAGTTGCAGGGTCATGAAGATCGAACCATTCCCATTCACCGTCGTTACCAGAGATCTGAAGCTGTGGAACGTCAGGCTCTTCGAGCAAGCCTTCGATTATTTCACATTCAAATGTGATAAGACCGTCTTCTTCAGCCATCGGGATATTTGCAGTGTTAATATCAACGTCCTGTGTCCAGCCTGTGATTTCAACATCGCCTTCCCAGATGTCAACTGTCTTACCATTATAATAGTCAGGGCTTAGGTATGTAAGCTTTGTAACTGTAACCTTGTTGCCCTTGAAATGCAAGTCGTCAGCTGTTCTGAGAAGTGCAGCCTGAGTTGCATTAAGTCTGAAGAATATCTGGTCGTTTACTACGGTGAACTGAGCATTTCCAAATTCGTCCTCAAGTGGAGTCCAGTCTTCTTCGTTCTGCATTGTAGCAAGCTGAACCTGAGCACCAGAACCTGTTGCCTGACAGTCAATCTTGATGTAACCGCCTTCTTCAGCGTTCTTGATTCCGTCAACTTCCATGTCGTAGTTTGGTGATGACCACTTAGCAAATTCAGCAGTACCTTCCCAGATTACCTCTTCAGTACCAGTGCTGCCTGTGCTTGAGCTTTCATCAACATTTCCGCCAAAGATTGTACATAATTTAGATGTATTCTTGATACCATATGTACTATTAAATAATGTATTACCCCATGTTGTAAGGGAAGTGCCGTCCCAGTCATATGAGATATCGAGTGAAGCAAGGTTGCCTTCGTTACCCATCCATGACCAACCAAGATAACCAACATTCTTAGTTGTACAATAGCTCATGATTGTTGCTTCATCAACGTCGCTTCCTGCGTGGTCAGCACCGAATTCACCGATTACGAGTGGAACACCAAGTGCAAGTGCGTTGTTGATGTTGTTCTTTACTGTTGAAGCATTTCCGCCAGCAGTGTTATACATATGAATAGAGAACACTGTGTTGCTGAGTGTATCAGCGTTGAATACTTCTGTACCCTTCTGGAAAATTGAATTAGTCCACTGACCATATCCAGCTGAGTCTACCATGAGCATGTTCTTGATACCTGCATTACGCAAGCTCTCAATAGCTGTCTTGTAGCCTTCTGCCCATGCTGAAGCATTGTTCCATGAGCCGTACCATTCGTTAGCAATGTTTACGATCACGTAATCTTCATTGCCCTGAAGTACTGACTTCATTTCAATCCAGTAGTTTGTTGCAGCTGTGAGTGATGAGCTGTCGTCACTACCTGTAGCGTCGTGTACTTCGAGAACACATACAACCTTGTTGTTCTTACAAGTGTTGATAATGTTTCTCAGACTGTCTGCTGAAGTTTTGCCAGCATAGTAGCCTGCCTGTCCGTCGGAAACAACAACTCTTACAGCGTTTGCTCCGAGTCTTGCAGCAGCCTTGATTGCTGAGCTTGCATGGTTTGTATACCATACATAAGGAATGTTTACACCCCTCATTACAAAAGCATTGCCGTTTCCGTCACGGATTGTTGTTCCGTCAACATGGAAACCAGTTGTTTCTGCACTAGCATCAATTGTGTTGTATAGGCTGGTTGGTACAACGCTAAACAACATCAGAATTGCCAGCACAAAGCTGAGAATGCTTCTGTTTGCTGTGACATTCTTCATAGAAAATCAACCCTTTCTGTCTCTTCTTAGATTTCGTTTCAAAATACAAACATTTTTCCATACGAAAATATGGTTAAAAATGCTTTCCGAACATAAAGCAGTGTATCACACTCCATTATAATAGTCAAGCGATACACGAAAAGTTCAAAAATTTATAATAATTTATGTGCGATATGTACAAACCATGCCTGAGATTTATGTACAATATTGCGAAAACGTTTTATATTGAAATTATGGAATAATATTCGTATATATTTGTCCAAAAAGCACGACAAAAGGGCTGTACCGTTTCCAGTACAGCCCTTAAGACAGGGATTATTTGTAAGCGTCAAACATTTCTTGCAACAGTGTCGGGTAGTATAAACTTAGTGACTGCCTGTTGACCATGCCAAATTTCTCACCGTCACCAGATATGGTGTTGTTGTCCCAAAGCACGCACGGCAGACCCATGTTGGCAGCCTTGCCATAGTATGCTTTAGCCCATGCGATTCGGTCCGAAAGATTGTTCTTGTTCATGGCACCGACCTCGCCAATGATTATTCCATATCCGTGCCTGATGAATTTGTTGTAAGCCATGTTCATAAAGAGCAGGTCTTCCTTCATCGAGTCGTCCCATTCACTTGTGCCGTTTATCTGCATTGTGAAGTTGTTTGGCGTGTAGCCGTGGATTGATACGAACAGTCTGTTTTCGATAGTATCCGTCGGCATTGTGAATGCACTGTTGAGCGTGTTTTCAGGTGACGCTGCGTTGCTTGGCACAAGCAGGAAGCGTGTCTTGTTGAATTCATCACCACTTCTTACAGTGTCAACGAAAATCTGATTGAGCCTTACTATACATTTTATTGACTCAAGTCCCTTTGTGTCGTTCGGCTTGAACCACCATTCTCTTGTTGTGTCCATAAGTCTTGGCTCGTTCATGCCCTCGAATATCAGTCGCTCGTCATAGTTTTTAAACGCTGCAGCAATCTGTGACCATATCGTCTGGATATATGTGCTTGCATTGTCGAAGTTTGCATTTGACGGATAATAGAATTCGCAGTCGTGGTGCGAGTCGATTATTACATAGAAGCCAAGGTCATAAGCATAGTTTACAACCTCTTTTACACGCTTCATCCAGTTTGAATCAATCTGATAGCTGGAGTTTGTGTGGTTGCCCCAGGAAACAGGAATTCTTATTGTCTTAAATCCGAGCGAGCGTACATATTTGATAAGTGCCTTTGTAACCTTTGGCTGTCCCCATGAGGTTTCGGAGTTCATGTCGTTGGTTGCGTCTGCATCAAGTGAGTTGCCAAGATTCCAGCCCGCCTGCATAACCTGTGCAAAGTCGATTGCATTATCAGGTACAGGAATGTCATCAATCATCGGGTCATAATCTGTCTGGCCGATAATCTGCTGTGCAGCTTCGGAATACTTATACATCGCCTTTGCAAGATTCTTTTCCTGCTCGGTAGCTGATGTTGACTTGAGCGTTGCATAGAAATATGAATATGCACTATACTGAATAGTATCGGTAATCGGTGTGTCGCCTTCCGTGAAGCAGATACTGTATGTAGTGCCAAGTCTGTTTGCAGGGATATTCTGAATATCAGCATAGTAGGAGTTGTCGCTTGCTGAATGAACGATTTTAACCTTTCTTGACTTGCCGTTTACCGTGTATCTGAGGAAGATGTTGTTTATATCAACACTGTAAAAATCGGTTATGTAGCTTCGGATATTAGTGCTTGAGCCGAGAATAAGCGTTGTACCATATATACTGCCATGCTCATCACCGTCAAGTGCGACCGTCTTTGAAGCATAACGCCTTAGCGTGTTTGCGGTGACATCGCTTGTGTCAATCGGCGTTATGACAGGCAGTGTGTCGGTGGTGTTGTAGTTTTGCTGTGCACGGTAGCCGTATGTCTGCATAGTCTTTGCAAACGCCTTTTCTTCAGCCGTACCTGTGCTTGCAAGTGATGAAATGTAGTTGTAAAGAACGAGCGTTGAGCTTGCGGTTGTAAACACAGCTTCATTTGTGTCAACATTTGTTACAACAAGCTTTGCCTTATACCGCTTTGCCATGTTGCAGGATATGACAGGGAGCGTGAACATATAGGCTTTTTTGCCGTTTATCATTTTATATTTGCTTGGGCTGAGCCTTACCTTTACGTCATCAAGACCTTTTGCCGTGAAGATTGTTTCAACCTTGTAAAGATTGTTTATATATCCCTCAGGCACGGTGTAGTAGACGTTTGCACCGATAACGCCTTTGAGTGTAAGGTTTGTTGAAACATATTCAGGCTCGCCGACAATTTCCGCCGGTGAAAGATCCGTATCACTGATTCCAATAATCTTCAAACTTTGCACACTTCCTTGACCTTGAATGATAAGCTTGTGAATTGCTGAAAATGCCTGCATATTAGATGTTGTAAAATTGTAGGTGTAGCTTCCATAAACGCCGGTACGTTCTGTCAAAACTGAGTATCCAGGGTCAACCGAAAGTTTAAGATTGCCGGCGGACGCTTGCACCTCAATTCTTGCTGATGTACAGCTTGAGAGTGTGAAAACAACATAGTTTTCAGTACCCCATGACAGATTGAAGTTGTTTTTCTGTGCAATAACCGACTCATAAGATGCAAAAGCGGTAATGCCTGAATTGACCATCTCGCTTAGTGGTGAAGCCGAGAATACGAGAGCGATTACTGACAGAAAGCATAGTATTCTTTTTTTAATTTTTGCCATAATTATCTCCTCCGTTTCTGTGAAAAGAATAAGTATAAAACTGGTTAAATTTCTGCTATAAAAAAGCCATGTATAATACCTTGAAAACAGTGTAAAATACCTATATCTTATTCACCTACAGTGTACCATATTAAGAGGTTAATGTCAATGGTTTTTGCATGGGTTAAAGTACCAAAAATGCGGCATTATTTTTGGCAAAAAAGCACATTAAATTTCGCACTTTCAGTGTATTGTAAAGTTTAGGCGGAATGTTTCCGAAGGAAACTTCCAATCCTGCGACAGCAGGATTTGTCAACATCTTTTTAAAGGGTTGCGGTTTCCAAAGGCAGAGCCTTGTGTCGCTAAAGCCATTCACAAGAATGGCTTTGCAGTTCTGGCGAAATACTTTTCCGTAGGGCGCTCCGAAAAGGTTGAATTTCAAAAGGCTCCGGTGGAGCGTTTTGAAAGAAGGGAAGCCCTGCAAGAGAGGGCTTCCCTTAATAAAAAGATTGTACAAAAATACCTGCTATCACGCATGGCGATAACAGGTAAAAATGGCGTGCCTGATGCGATTTGAACGCATGACATACAGAGTCGGAGTCTGAGGCTCTATCCACTGAGCTACAGGCACATAAATCAACTGCCGAACATGATATTCGGCAGTGTGAAATCTTTATTCAGTTGTGATTTATCTTGCCTTTGCACCGCATGGCAGATCCATGTCAGGGAAGATTACCTTGCATGAGCCGTCAGGCATATCAGCAGCACAGATCATGCCATTTGATTCAACGCCGCAAAGCTTGACAGGCTTGAGGTTTGCAACCACAATGACTTTCTTTCCTACAAGGTCATCAGGTGAGTACCATTCAGCAATGCCAGAAACTACCTGTCTGCCGCCCATGCCGTCATCAAGCTGTAAGCAGAGAAGCTTCTTTGATTTTTTCACTTTTTCAGCTGACTTGACAAGTGCAACACGCAAATCAACCTTTGCAAAATCATCAATTGTGATTTCATCAGCAACAGGCGGTACGTCAAATTCAGGCTCGTCTGATTCGGCAGACTGACCAATGATGTCATTGAGTGCTTCAATCTCCTTGTCAACGTCAATTCTCGGGAAGAGTATCTCGCCTTTTTTGACTGTGACATCTTGCGGAAGTACGCCGAAAATGCCAGCGTTTTCATATGATACATCGTCTGTCTTTGCACCGATCTGTTCCCATACCTTTGGCATTGTTGAAGGCATAAACGGTGCAAGCAGAGCAGTTGTTACACGAATAGCTTCGAGCAGGTTGTAAAGCACCTCTGCAAGACGTGGCTTGTTGGCTTCGTCCTTTGCAAGAATCCATGGAGCAGTTTCGTCAATGTACTTGTTTGCACGGGAAACTACCTTGAAAATTTCTGCAAGAGCATTGTTTATCTGAGTGTTGTCGATAAAGTCTGCAACCTTTGCCCTCAGCGCCGTTACAGCTTCCTTAAGGTCATCGTCAAACTCACCCTGCTCACGCTCTGTTATGAGTGTGCCACCGAAGTATTTGTCAACCATAGCAACAGTTCTTGAAACGAGGTTTCCAAGACCGTTTGCAAGGTCGGAATTTATTCTGTTTATCATGATTTCATTTGAGAATGA
>JAFTAX010000006.1 GCA_017458445.1 Ruminococcus sp.
AGGTCTTTCGCGTGTTTCGTATTTTGAAGAATCGTCTTTCTTCTCGTCCGTTTTCGCGTCCTTCTCTTCGGAAGCTTCTTTTTCAGCTTCTTCCTTGCTGTCATCTTTCTCGTCAGCAACATCATCGCGGACGTCATTATTCTTAATGCTGTCAGGAAGAATTATCTCGAATTCATCGTTTTCAACAACTGTGTTTTCAAGCGTGTGAGCTGTGCCGTCAAACTCCCAGTTGTCATTTTCTTCATACTTGACGGTGCCGTCAGAACCCTCGTTTTTGAGTTCCTCTTCAAGCTCTTCGTCAAGGTTATCTTTATACTTATCTGACATAAATAATCTCCTTTATTAGAAATTAACGTTATTAATTATACTATATTATTTTTAATAATGCAACAACTATTTTAATAATACGCAAAATATTCGTCAAATCAGTCACATTGCTAACGTAAATCAAGATTTGTCTTGCAAAATCGGGCATTTTAGTGTAAAATGTATCTGTTAAATTACGTTTTTCAGGTGGAAGAACTGTTTATGAATGATCAGAAAAAAACTGCACCAAGCCTTAAGCAGAAGTACAAAAGCAATCCTGCATGGTATTGGCTGCTAATTTCTCTATTCACATTCTTCATACTGCCCGAATACATAAGTCCCTTTGTTTTGTTCACCGCGTTCATAATTTTCAAACGCCAGTGGACCAAAGAAAAACGGCTTGCCAAGGTCGGAACGGTCGGCAAAATTGAGCTTGCACTCATGGGCTATATGCTCCTGACAACGCTTTGGTCGCCGACTAAGCTTGACACTCTCGGCTGTGCAGGACTTTGGTGGGGTATGTTCCTGATGCAGGTAATGATTTATAACCTGGCAAGGACAAAGGAAAAGATAAAGAAAGTAATTATTGCAATAGTTGCGTCAGCCGCGCTTAACGGCTTTGTCGGAACTCTGCAGATGCTTACCTTTATACTCAACTTTAACGGCAGGATCCCGAAGTGGCTTGTATTGACTACTCCGTTTTACAGGAATGTGGACAAAATTGTATATAAGGCAATGCCGTTTGACATTTCCACAAAAATGTGGGTTCAGCGCGCCAGCGGATTTTTCTCGAATCCCAATCTGCTTGCAACGTTTATGGTGGTATCTTTCCCGCTTGCGATTTATCTTTTCATCAACGCAAAAAGTAAGAAAGGATCATGGTGCGTATTTTTATCGATCATTGCAATGTGCGGCGGTGTTGCATCAACCCAGAGCCGTGCCGGTTGCTTCATTATGCTGTTCACTTGGATTGCGCTGTTTATCGTTCAGATAAGACGCCATTCCAAAAAGCTGATTGAAGTATTTGTGCCGACAGGATTTGCAATTGTTCCGTCAATGCTCACAAGGTACGGAATAATCTCCTTCCTGCACAGGCAGTCTGTTAACTCGACTATTGCGACTGTTGACGGTGAGGAGGCTATGCAGTCATCAATTGCGCACATTAAAATCTGGGGCAGCATGATTGACTACCTCACGCATCATATATGGGCGTTTATCTTCGGAACGGGCTTCGGCATGGAACAAACAGGCTTTATCCTGCACGAGTTCTATCAGCTTAACAAACCGCATTCGCATAATTTTATTATTGAATTTTGGGCGGAACTCGGTATTGTGGGCATCGGACTTCTTGCTGCAGCAATCATTTGCGTAGTCGGAAAACTTATGGAAATCAACTCCAACAACGCTAAAAGCATAACGCTTGTGTTCGCTTTAGCGGCAAGTCTGTTTGCACTGCTGCTGTTCGGACTGACGGACTATATTTTCAATTCACCAAAGCAGATTATTCTGCTGATGATAATCTTCGGCATCACACAGGCAATGTCTTATGTTTATGATAAAACAGAGATTCATAATGCAAGCGACCTTGTTCACGTTGCCGGACAGGATTGGTATAATGTAACACATCAGTAAAAAAGGACGGCTTCACCCGTCCTTTTTAGTTTGCAGTTTGCTGTAAGCAGTAAGCAGTTGTAGGTTATCCTAAATTTCTTTGTACATATTTTTGGCGTCGTCTTTGAGTGCGTGTTCAAGCACCTCGAGCACCTCAAAGGTGCGACTGCCCTGACCGAGATTAACGGTGATTCTGTCACCTGTTTTAACATTATATGATGCTCTGGCAACCTTGCCGTTGACCTCTATTCTGCCTGCGTCGCACGCCTCATTAGCAACAGTGCGGCGCTTAATTATTCTGGATACCTTAAGGTAT